>JAQGKJ010000421.1 GCA_028290165.1 Bradyrhizobium sp.
TTCGGCGTAAACTGCGCAAGGTCACCGATGCCGATCGACTGTTCGAGGCCGGCGACGCGATGGACCATCATCTCAAAACCATCGCCGCCGAACAGCTTGTGTTCCTTGCGCTCGAAATCCTCGGCCATCGCATCATATTCGTGCGGCGAGACGATCTCCCGCAACAGCGGAAACAGATCGGTGTCTTCGCGCGCCGCGTGCGGCCGGTACATCGCGATGAAGGAACGTATCGCGGGCACCAGCCGGCGCCGGTCGTCGCCGTCCTTGCGGCTGCCGGGCGCGGCTTGCAGAATTGTCTCGGTGACTGTCCTGCCAGCCTTGTGCTGCACCAGCAAGGTGTCGACCAGCGGCACCATTTTCCCGGCCTTCTTGAAACGGGGAAACACCGCCTGCTCTTCCGATTGTTCGTGATAGTTTTCGATGAAGTCCCGGATAATTTGTGCGGCACTGGTAAGGACCGCCGGGTCGAAATCCTCGTTGGCATCGAATTTCCGAAGCCCTGCTTCATAGACAAGAAGTACCCGATCCAGCACCCCGTGCTCGCGCATCAAGTCCTCTGGCGGCGTGACTGCCGGCTCCTTTTCGGAACATTGCTCTTTCTCGCGCGCTTGCGCGAGGGCCGAAGGCACGATCAGTCCCCCGGCGAGGGTCGCGACACAGGCGCCTTTCAGAAAGTTACGTTTCTGGATTTCGACCGGAGCTGCCATTGGGGGCTCCCTGGCATGAGGAAACTCAAGAGGCGGATGGCAAAACGCTCTGGCTTTAGAGGGGTTCCGTCGATCCCGAGATTGTCATTCAGGCGCGCGTGAAACGCGCGAGCCCGGAATGACAATGACAACTGTCAATGAATTCGCGTCGAACCAGCTCTACAGCGACACCGCGTAGATCTCGTATTCGTCGCGCACCAGTTCGATATGCGCGCGCATGGCGGCTTCCGCGCCGACGCGGTCGCCGCGCATGATCGCCACAACGACGCGGTCGTGCTCGGCGTGCGATTTGGCCAGCCGCCCGAGATTGCGGAACTGGGCGCGCCGGAACGGCTGCACGCGAACCCGCGTCGCCAGCGTGATTTCGGCGATATAGCCGTTCTGCGAGCCGGCATAGATCGCGTTGTGAAAGCGCTCGTTGACTTCGTGAAACCGGTCCGGGTTGCCGGCATAGCTCAGGACCCGCAGTTCCTCGTGGATCGCCTCCAGCCGGTGGCGCTCCGCGGGCTGCATCCGCTCGGCGGCGAGACCGGCGCACAGCGCTTCCAGTTCCGCCATCGCCTCGAACATTCCGGTCAGCCGGTCGATCGAAGGCTGCGCCACCACCGCGCCGCGATGCGCCCTCGCATCGACCAGGCCGGAGGCCGCAAGCTGGCGCAGCGCCTCGCGCACCGGCGTGCGCGATACCTTGAAGCGCCGCGCGATGTCGGTTTCGTCGAGCGCCGCTCCCGGCGGCAGCGCGCCGCGCACGATTTCGTCTGCCAGTTGCAGGCGCAGTTCCTCGGCGCGGGTGATCTTGTCCGGATGGGGCGAAGCGCGATCGACGCGCCGAACCACCGCCGCCTCATCGGCGGGACGCGGTAGAGCGCCGGTCGGAACATCGTCAAGACTCATGTCTTCTGATCCAGGCCTTTGGAAGATCCGGGTTCGTCGATGATGCTGACATGGGCGGCGACGATCCTCCAGCCCTCGGGGAACCGCACCCAGGTCTGCATCTGCCGCCCCACCCTGCCGGGCAGCGTGTCGCGGTAAAACAGGGTCGAGGCGACCGCAGTGTCGCGGCCATAGGTCGTGATCACTGTCTTGTTGGTCCTGCGCCCGAGACCGATTGGCGAGCGCGCGGCGCGAAACGCCATGATCGCATCATAGCCATAGAGATTTTCGCCAACGCCGTAGCGCAGCGTGCGGGCATCGGCGCGAAACAACTCGTCGAGCACGGCCACGTCGTTCGATACCAGCGCCTTCTCGTAGCGCGCGAATTGCCCGGTTACCTCGGCGAGCACATCGGGAAGATCGACCTGCATTGCTACAATCCCCTCGGTGGCGGCGCGGAAACCGCGCCCGCGCGCTCCAGCACCAAAGCCACGCGCAGCGCGATATCTTCCCGCCACGGCGCGGCGATGATCTGCACTCCGATCGGCATCGGCTCCAGCGGTACGGGCACCACAACCACGGGAAGTCCGATGAAGGAAATCGGCTGGGTGTGAATGCCGATATTGGCGCGCACCGGCATTTCGACGCCATCGAGCACGAAGTTCACCTGCCCGAGTTTTGGGGCGATGCAGGGGGTCGCCGGTGCGATGATCACATCGACCGACTTGAACAGCTCCAGCACCTGCGCGCGATACCAGCGGCGGAATTTTTGCGCGCGGTCGACCAGCACGGCCGGGATCATGGCGCCCGCCAGCAAGCGGTCGCGCACCGCCGGATCGAAATCGCTCGGCCGTTTGCGCAGCCGATCGAGATGCAGCGAAGCGCCTTCGGCCGTAGTGATGACGTAAGCCGCGGCGCGGGCGCGCCCGGCTTCGGGAATCTCCACGACGCGCGTGGTACCGAGCGCTTTGGCGACGCGGGCGACGGCCTCTTTGGCTTCCGCGAACACGTTCTTCTGAAAATATCCGCCGGCGACGGCAATTCGTAAGGCCCCGATGTCCTGCGCCAGCAGCGGCGTCACCGGCTCGGCGGGCCGGGTCGTGCACGCCGCGTCATCGGGATCGGGCCCCTGCATCGCGTCATAGGCCAAAGCGAGATCGCCGACGCTGCGCGCGAAAGGACCGAGATGATCGAGGCTGAAGACGAACGGAAACGATCTCGCGCGAGACAACCGGCCGTAGGTTGGCTTCAACCCGAAAATTCCACAGAACGACGACGGCACCCGGATCGAGCCGTTGGTGTCGGACCCCAGCGCCAACGGCACCAGGCCGCCGCCGACAGCGCCGCCGGAGCCGCCCGACGAGCCGCCGGTCATCCGCGTCACGT
>JAQGKJ010000423.1 GCA_028290165.1 Bradyrhizobium sp.
GGTTGGGTCAACACCAAGATGTTCGACGAAACCGGCGATGCGGCGAAGTCGCAAGGCTGGTCGCCGTTCGTGCTCGACACCAACGGCAACGGCAAGCGCGACGATTACGTCGAACCCAACGCCCCGCTCGATCCGAGCAGGGACAAGCGGATCGTCCCGGGTTCGGGACCGTACGCGGTGATGCCGTCACCGGTAGACGGCTCGATCTGGTACACTGTCGGCGTGTTCGGCGGGCCGCCGGCGGTCTTGCGATTTGACCCGGCTACCGGACTATCGGAAGTGTTCAATGTTCCCGCGCCGGCGTTCGGAATCCGCGGCGGCGATATCGACAAGAACGGCGTGGTCTGGGCGTCGTTATCGAGCGGTCACCTCGGCAGCTTTGACCGCCGCAAGTGCAAAGGCCCGCTCAACGGGCCGAACGCCACCGGCAATCATTGTCCGGAAGGCTGGACGATCTTTCAGTATCCCGGCCCTGGCTTCGAAGGTATCGGCGAGAACAGCGCCGAGTCGAGCTATTACACCTGGGTCGACCAGCACAACACGCTCGGACTTGGCGAGAACATACCGATGTCCACCGCCAATCTCGGTGACGGCTTCGTGGCGTTGAAGGACGGCAAGATGATCACGATCCGGATTCCCTATCCGCTCAGCTTCTATGCCAAGGGCCTGGATGGGCGTATCGACGATCCGAACGCCGGCTGGAAAGGCCGCGGGTTGTGGAGCACGAACGGCGACCGCACGCCTTGGCTCAAAGAAGGCGGCAAGGGCTCAATGCCGCGCGCCGTGCACATCCAGTTTCGGCCCGATCCGCTGGCGAACTGAGGTTCGCGGAGACAATGTAGACGCCCCGCGGCCGATGGCTGCGGTGCGTTCGCGCTAAACCGCTCTCGTCATGTCCGCTTACTCCGCTTGTCGGCCCCGCCGTCTTACTGCGCCAGATGCGCCGTCAGCGGATGATTCGCGGCTTGGCTGAAGAACGCCGCTTCTTCGGCGGTGGCTTCGAGAAGTTGCTCGTCCTGGTCGTAGATGTCGTTGCGGAACTGGATGGTCTGGTCCTTCGTCATCCACGCCGTCAGATAGATCCAGGCCACCGGGACTTTCTTGGGCAGCGCGATGTCGAGGCGCTGGCCGGTGGCGATGGCGGCGTCGATCGCGGCGCGATTCCATTTCGGCATCTCTTCCTGCAACAGCCAGGCGGCGAGGTCGCGCACATTGTCGACCCGCGAACAGCCATGCGAGTCGAAGCGGTAGTCGTCGCTGAAGAGATTGCGCTGGTTGGTGTCGTGCATATAGACCGAGTAGGGATTCGGCATGTCGATCTTCACCGCGCCGAGCGCGTTCCAGGTGCCATTTTGCTGGCGCACCGTGAAATTCGGCGTGCGGGCGCCGGACCAGTCCACCGATCCCGGGTCGATCGGCGCGTCATGCGCATCCAGCACCTCCATATGCATGCGGGAGAGGTAGCTCGGATCTTTCCGCATATGCGCCGAGATCTCGGTTTTCGCGATCGATGACGGCACGGTCCAGGTCGGATTGAGATTGACGCTGGTGATTTCGGCGGTCAGCGTCGGCGACGGCTTTTCGGTCTTGCCGACAATCACGCGATAGCGCCGCACCACCTGGTCGTTTTCGACGGCCTCGGCGAACGTCGCGGGGAGGTTGACGATCACGTAGCGTTGCCCGAATGGGAAATTCATGTTGGCGAGGCGCTCGAGCGAGGCCTCGAGCTGCTTGATCCGCTTCCCCACGGGGACGTTGAGGGTGGCAAGCGTGCGCGGCGTCACCGTTCCGGTGGCCGCAAGCCCGTGGCGCACCTGGAAACGTTTGACGGCCTCGGCGAGGACGTTGTCAAACGGACCGGACGCTTGGTCGGGCGCGAGATCGCCCGTGATCAAAAGACGCTGGCGCAGCAAATCATCGTTTGGCCCTTGCACGCCGAGGGCGAACCTGGCGTCAGTGGGGATCGTCGGCCATCCGCCGCGCACCGCCAGATCCGAATAGCTCAGCGCCGCTTCCTTGATCCGCTGCGCGGTGCCTTCGTCGAAGGTGGGCTCATGCGATAGCGCCAGCGCCGCCGCTGAACGGGATTCGGGGGTCGATGCCGCGGCCGCGGGCTTTGCCGGTGTTGCATGCGCGGGATTGGCTCCGGCCGCCGGTGCTGCCGGTTTGGGCGCGAGTGGCGCCGTACTAACGCCTTGGCCGAAGGCCGGCGCGGTCGCAAGCATGGCGGCGACGGCAACGAATGTCATTTTTTGCATATTTGAAGCCCCTGGGAGGCGCCGCGGCGGCGCTGACGTTTGAAATCACCAAGCTCGGCCGTTGAATCCGGATGAACCGGGGGGACCCGGTCCGAAAATCTCAAGTTTTCGCAAAGCTAGCCCATGAGAGTTGCGTTCTGATTAAGTTGGTATTGCGGCTGTTGCACCGCCGCAATACCCGGATCGGACTTTCGTGGCCTTTGACCTTTGATATGTCGCGCCAGCGGCTAATGTGGTTCGCAAGGCGAACCGCCGGCAACAAACAAGTCCGCCCTTGGGAGAGCAAATGCCGTTGACGCGTCGGGAGGCGATGGCTGGTTTTGGCGGCGGACTGGTTCTGCTGACACCGCTGCCGGCTATTGCCCAGACCGCCTATCCCAGCCGAACCGTCAAGATGATCGTGCCCTATCCGGCGGGCGGCACCACCGACTTCCTCGGCCGCCTGGTCGCCGATCAGCTCAAGACCGGCCTTGGCGCCACCGTCATCGTCGAGAACAAGCCGGGAGCGGCGACCACGCTTGGCGCCGAGCAAGCGGCAAGGGCTGAGCCGGACGGCTACACGCTGTTGATGGCAACGTCGACCACGCTTGCCATCAACAAGACGCTCTACAAAAAGCTGCCCTACGATCCCGTGAAGGATTTTGCGCCGATCGCGCTGGTGGCCGCGGTACCGTTCGCGCTGATTTGCAATCCACAGATTCCCGCGGCAACGCTGACCGAGTTCATCGCCTACGCCAAATCGAAACCGGGACTGGTCTATGGCTCGGCCGGCAATGGCAGTCCGCAGCATCTCGGCGCCGAAATGCTCAAAGCTGCGGCGGGTATCGATATCCGCCACGTGCCGTATCGCGGCAGCGTGCCGGCGATGCTAGACGTGATCGCGGGACACATTCCCTTCATGGTGGTGGATCTGCAACCCGCCCTGCAGCAGATTCGCGAGGGCAAGGTGAGGGTGCTCGGCGTGACCACGCTGAGGCGGGTCGCTGCCGCGCCGGAAATTCCGACGTTGGCCGAAAGTGGCCTTGCGGGCTTTGAACTGGTCGCATGGCAGGGCGTGGTGGCGCCCGCCGGCGTGCCGCGCGCTATCGTCGACCAGCTGGCGGCGGAGA
The DNA here is from genome assembly GCA_028290165.1 of Bradyrhizobium sp. Next base: position 3,368 of record JAQGKJ010000423.1, read on the forward strand.
TCGGAAAGCTGGTGGCCGCTCCCGCGACCCGCGACAAATTCGCGACCATTGCGCTGGAGCCGCTACCGGGATCGACGCCGGACAGTTTTGCAGCTTACGTGAAAACCGAGGTCGATCGCTGGGCCGGCATCGTGAAGAATTCCGGTGCCGAGCTGGAATGACGAAGCGCATGCGCCCTATGAAACCCTCCGCACAAAAGCGCCGGCGATGCCCGAGATGATCGAATCCGATGTGCTGATCGTTGGCGCAGGACCGGTCGGTCTGACGCTCGCGATCGACCTGGCCTGGCGAGGGATCGACGTCACGGTGGTGGAGACGCGGGCGCGCGCGGCGCCGCCGGAGCCGAAATGCAACCATGTTGCCGCCCGCACCATGGAGATTTTCCGGCGCCTCGGGATCGCGGAAAAGGTGCGCAACGCCGGGTTGCCTGCGGATTATCCGCACGACATCAGCTATCGCACGACGTTCACGGGTGCGGAACTGACGCGGATTCCAATTCCCTGCCGCCGCGATCGCTTCACGATGAAGGATGGCCCGGACTGCAACTGGCCGACGCCGGAGCCGCCGCATCGCATCAACCAGATATTTCTCGAACCGATCCTGTTCGAGCATGCCGCGGGCCGGAAGCGCATCACGATCGTCAACCGGACATCGGTCGAAGACGTCTGGATCGAGGATAATAGCGCAAGCGTCAGCCTGCGCGATCTCGAAACCGGGACGGTCAGGCGTATGAGCTGCCGCTATCTGATCGGTTGCGACGGCGCGCGTTCCGTCGTCCGCAAGGCGCTTGGCGCCGAGCTTGCCGGCGACGCTGTCGTGCAGCGCGTGCAGTCGACCTTCATCCGCGCGCCCGACCTGATCGACCGCCAGCGCCACGAGCGCGCCTGGGGCACCGGCGTCATCAATCCACGCCGCGCCGGCATGGTCTATGCGATCGACGGCCGCGAGCGGTGGCTGGTGCATAATTACATGAAGCCGGGCGAGGCGGATTTCGATTCCGTGGATCGCGACGCCTGCATCCGGACCATCCTCGGTGTCGGAGCAGATTTCAAATACGACATCATCTCCAGGGAGGATTGGTACGGGCGCCGCCTGATCGCGGAAAAATTTCGCGATCGCGGCGCGTTCATCGCCGGCGATGCGGCGCATATCTGGGTGCCCTATGCCGGCTACGGCATGAACGCCGGGATAGCGGATGCGATGAACCTGTCCTGGCTATTGGCCGCGCATCTCAACGGCTGGGCGCCTGCTTCCATTCTCGACGCCTACGAGGCCGAGCGTTGGCCGATCACGAGCCAAGTCTCGCGATTTGCGATGTCGCATGCAGAAGCTGAAATTCGCCGGCGCGACGCGGTGCCCGATGAAATCGAGGATGCGGGACCTGCGAGCGAATGCGCGCGGCGGGAGGTCGGAAAACTCGCCTACGAGATCAATGTCCAGCAATATGCCTGCGCGGGCCTCAACTTCGGTACTTATTATGATCGCTCGCCGATCATTGCCTATGACGGGTCGGAACATCCGGCCTATACGATGGACAGCTATACGCCGTCGACGGTGCCGGGCTGCCGCACGCCGCATCTGTGGTGTGACGACGGCAAATCGCTCTACGACGCGATGGGGCCGGAGTTCACGCTCCTCAGGTTCGATTCCGCGATTGATGTAACTGCGCTTGAAGCCGCCGCGCGCAGCAGGGGAGTGCCGCTGAAGGTGCTCGACATCGGGAAACCAACGACCGCCGGTTTTTGCGGCGGCGGGCTGGTGTTGTCGCGCCCCGACCAGCATGTGGCCTGGCGCGGCGATGGCGTGCCGGCCGATCCGCTGGCCTTGATCGATCGTATCCGCGGGGCTTGTGCCTAATCTTCGTTCGCGGCAATCGATTCCATCAAGGAGACCAGCTGACGTTGCACGGTCTGATCCTTGATCTTGCTATAGGCTCGCAGCAATCTCAGGCTGAACGCGCTGTCGAGGAACAGCAGGCTCTCGACTTCCCGCGCCTTGCCGTCGCCGTCGTAGAAGAACGTGACGGGGACATCGAGCGCAGTGGCGATTTGCTGGAGACGGGCGGCGCCGACACGGTTGACGCCCTTCTCGTATTTTTGAACCTGCTGGAAGCTGACGCCGAGTT
>JAQGKJ010000449.1 GCA_028290165.1 Bradyrhizobium sp.
CGGCCAACCCCACCACGATGGAGAGCGCGTTCGACGTGGTCACCGGTGCCAAGATTGCGGTAGGTACGGCGAAGGGTAACCCGGATCTGGTCAAGGCGCTGCGCGACGGCCTCGCGGCGATACGCGCCAGCGGAGCCGAGAAGGCGATCTATGACCGCTACCACGTCGACTATAGCCTTACCACGGAGCCGGCGACCTTGACCGAGTGAACAGGATCCAGGTCAGCGCCAAACACGCGACGGCCGGGCCATGACGCGCACTGGGCCAACCGCGAGGGCCGCGTATCGGAGAAAAGAACATGACCACCGAACTGCCCGGCGTGCAGAATCACGTCGACGCCGCGCGCGTACTCGAAGTGGAACAGGCGTTGCTCCGCATCCCCAGTTCCGCCTTCCAGGAGCAACAGATCGCCGATCATCTCGCCGAACGGATGAATGACATCGGTCTCGACGTAACCATGATGGACGTCGTGCATCCCTTCGATCCCACGATCACCAGTCGCCAGCCGATGGGTATCCTGCGTGGCACCGGGGAAGGGCCAAGCCTGATGCTCAACGGGCACATGGATCCCGGAGTTGAAATGCCGGGATGGTCCGTGGATCCCTACGGCGCCAAATTCGAGGACGGCTGGGTTTGGGGCATGGGCGCCCACGATGACAAGGGCGGCCTCGCCGCCGCTTTCTGTGGCATGGAGGCCGTCATTCGTTCAGGCACGCGGCTCAAAGGCGACGTGCTGTTGTGCCCGGTGATCGCCCACAAGCTCGGCGGCGCCGGCACAAGGGCGCTGCTGCGCAGCGGCGTGCGGGCGGACCTGTGCATCAATATGGAGCACTCCAACAACACCATCGCCAATGTCTGCGTCGGCATCGTGATGGTGCGTATCCGCGTCGAGGCTCCGGAGCTGTTCTTCCGCTACAGTGCCGAGGCAAAGGCCCTGTACTGGAATCCCATCGAGCAGCTTTGCGAGGTGGTTCGCCGCATTGGGCCAAGCCTCGATCCAATTCCGGAAGGAAGTTGGATGAACTTCATCCCGCACCCGGAGCTGCCCGGCTTTCCGACCCATACTTTCGATACTTTTCATAAAGAGCATTACTACCAGAAGAACCATAGCGGCCTGCATAGCAAGCAGGCCGAACTGCTGCTGCAGTTCCGCACTGTACCGGGACAAACGCTGCAAAGCGTGAGCGCGGATGTTTCCGGCCTGCTCGAACGCATCCGGCGAGATCATCCTGCATTTAATTACAGCTTCGAGGTACCGGCCGAGGGCACCGAGGAAGGATGGTGTCAGGAGCCGATGGCGTGCGCTGCGGATCATGCCCTCGTGGCCGCCCTGGCGGCGGGTCAGGAATTGGCATCGGGCGCCACCGCGATCGTTGGCGGTTGGGGAAGGTTGGGAAATGTCGGCGACGGCAATATTATCGCCGCGCATGGTATTCCCACCGTGCAGTATGGCCCAGGCGACATTCGCATCTACAAGGAATGGCCGACCGCCGATGAGCGCGTGCTGCTCTCCGATCTCGTCACCGCCGCGCGCGCGGTGGCATATGCAACCGTCAGAATGTGTGGCTGACCATGAGCGGATCACGGACGGAAATCGCGGCTGCGGCCCGCCCCGGCGGGCCGCATAGACTGACCTTGCTGGGCGGTGGCGCAGCTCTCATCGTGGTGGTCGCGGCTACATTTGGCTGGCGGTCCAGCCTGATACCCGAGCCGCTCATGGAGGTCCTCGCCTATGCCTCTTCCTCTTTCCTGCTCGACGGTGCGCTGACCGCCGTAGAGATCGCCGCGCTGGCGATGGTGGGCGGCGTCATGCTCGGCCTGGTGTTGGCTTTAATGCGCCTGTCCACATTGCCGCCGATCCATGGAACGGCCTGGCTCTACATCTGGTTCATCCGCGGCACTCCCCTCATCCTGCAACTGGTCTTTCTCTACGACGCGCTGCCGGTTGTCGGGATCAAGCTCGATAGTTTCACCACCGCCGTGGTCGGTTTCATGCTGAACGAGGCCGCGTTCAGCGCAGAGATTATCCGCGGCGGCATTCTTTCGGTGGATCGCAGGCAAAGCCTCGCCGCAGCTTCCTTCGGCATGGGGCCGTTTCTGACGCTTCGGCGCATCATTCTGCCTCAGGCCATGCGGGCTATTCTGCCCGGCATGGCCAACCAGACCATCTCCATGATCAAGGGGACATCGATCGCATCGGTGATCTTCGTCAACGAACTCACTTTCCGCGCCCAGCAGATCGTCGGGCAGAATTTCAAGTTTTTCACGGTGTTTGCTGCTGCCGGCATCATCTACCTCATCCTGACGAGCGGCGTGGCGGTGGCGCAATTCTACCTGGAGAAATTCTACAGCCTCGAGGCTTCGAAAAGGACGCCTGCGAAAGCCGTTCCGGCCGGCGCAGCGGCCGCGGGAAGCGATTCAGGCGCGCCTGTGCCGTCGCCGACTGCCTGGATGGACAGTCTCCAGGCAAGCCGAACGGAAAGTTCGGCGCCCGATCAGCCCTTCGTGCTCTGTCGAAATGTCCAAAAATCCTACGGCGACAAGGAAATCCTTCGCGGCATCGATCTGTTCGTTCGACGCGGCGAAGTCGTCGTGCTGATGGGGCCGAGCGGCTCAGGAAAGAGCACGCTGCTGCGGCTGGTCAACCATCTGGAGCCGCTGGACTGGGGCGAAATCACGGTCGACGGCAAATATGTCGGATACCAGAAGAATCAGATCGGGGACGGAGTGAAACCGACCCGGAACGTTGCCAAGGCCCGTGCCGATGCGCGCATCGGCATGGTGTTCCAGCATTTCAATTTGTTCGATCATCTGACGGCGCTGGAGAACATCATGGAAGCGCCGATCCATGTTTATGGCGAAGCCACCGAGAAGATGCGTACGCTAGCCATGAATTTACTGCGCATGGTGGGCCTAGCCAACCATGCCGATCATCTCCCGCACCGCCTGTCGGGCGGCCAGCAGCAGCGCGTGGCGATCGCCCGCGCTCTCGCCATCTCGCCTCGGCTGATGCTGTTCGACGAACCCACCTCGGCGCTCGATCCCGAATTGGTCGGAGAAGTCCTTGCCGTGATCCGCCGCCTCGCCGAAGCGGGGATGACCATGATCGTGGTGACCCATGAAGTTCGATTTGCGCGCGAGGTCGCCG
>JAQGKJ010000453.1 GCA_028290165.1 Bradyrhizobium sp.
CCGAGTGGCTGAAGGCGGCGGTTTGCTAAACCGTTATAGGGTTGTAAAGCCCTATCGAGGGTTCGAATCCCTCCGGCTCCGCCACCCTTCGCCCTGCGGGCTACGGGTGGCGGGCCACCCGAAGGCCGCAGGGCGAACGGTGTCTCCCGAAGCTCCACAGGAGCGCAGGGAGACTGCTGTTGTGGTACGTTTATTTTCTTGAGCTCAGCAACGGCGACATTTACGTCGGTTCGACGAATGATCTTCGCCGCCGGTTCTCTACTCATCAGCAAGGTTCTGTTGCCTCAACTTGCAAATACCTGCCGGCAATCCTTCGCTCATACGTAGCTGTCGCAGATGAACCGACTGCTCGCCGCCTGGAGCGATATTTCAAATCAGGTTCCGGCAAGGCTTTTGCTAAAAAACGCTTTTTAACCATAGCCGAATAGCTGCATCTCTCCCGCTGCCTCGCTGTCCTGCACAGCACGCGCCGGGGAAAGCCTATTCCGCAACATGAATGTGGTCCGGGAGAAGGCCGCTTTGATAGCGTCGATACGCCGTCGCGTAGGCGCTCTCGAGATGCCGGGTATATAGCTTTGTGTCGAATAAAGGCTTCGTCCAACGATTTTCCGCGAGTTTACCTTTGATCGCAGCCAACAGCTCAGGTCTGGTTGCCAGTTCGATAGCCATGTTTTCAAACTGCTCCTGTGTCTCAACGATCAACTCCGGCAGACCGATGGCGGTCAACAGGCCAGCTGCAACTCTGCCTGCGAACGTCTCGCCAATTTGCGTCAACACGGGCAAGCCGGCCAACAGAGCATCGCTCGCGGTCGTGTGGGCATTGTAAGGCAGTGTGTCGAGAAACAGGTCCGCCAATCGATGTCGCGCCAAATGATCCGCCGACGATGGGACGCGACCGGCGAAAACCAGTCGATCGGGATTGACACCCGCGGCGGCCGCCTCTCTCCGCAAGTTGTTCGTGGCTGTGGCATTATTTTCAGATAGCCACAGAACGCTGCCTTCGACGGCCTGCAACAGCTTCATCCGCGATCGAAAGAGATCAGGGTTCAGCTTGTAGGCGTTGTTAAAACAGCAGAAAACGAAGCCATTTCCGGGTAGCCCGAATTCGCCGCGCTCCAACGATCGGTCAGATATGCGGCGACTTGTATCGTCGTGCGGCAAATAGCTGTGAGGGAGATAGACGACCTTCTCCATGTAGCTGCTGCGATGGGACGCCGGAATAAGGGTTGGATCAGCAATAATGTAATCAATATAGCTGGCGCCCATGGTGCCGGGATAGCCTAGATAATTCACTTGAACCGGCGCAGGACGGCAAGCAAAGATTTCGGTGCGAGCATGCTGGGTCAAGCCATTTAGGTCGATCAATATATCGATCTCTTCTTCTCTGATCCATTTTGCGATTTCGTCGAAGCGGAGTGTTTCGGCATCAATGAACTTGTCAAACGAGCGCTCCAGGCGTCGACGGATTTCCGTGTCGTTATTTGGTCCGATCGATATTCCAAAAACTTCAAAATGCGATCTGTCGTGGTATTCGAACACGCCGACGACGAGATCTGCCACTGGATGGGGAAGAAAGTCGGCCGATACATAGCAGACACGAATTTTATTGTTTCTATAAACCTCTCCACGCCAGAACGATTTGTCCGCAGGCGGGCACATTTTTCGAACCCACAATTGCGCGCAATTAAATTGATCTTCGACGGAAGAACCAATCCCGAGCAATCCAAATGGGCCGGTATTTTCCTTGCCACTCCTCACCGATCGAACCAGACGATCACATTCGCTTTCGAAATTGCTCCAATCGCAAAGCAGCATTTTGGACAACATGCGGATGCCCTCGAGACCGACCAGGTCAGGCTCGAGCGATAGTGCCGTGTCGTAAGCGGAAAAGGCCTCTTCGCCGCGCTTGAGGTCGAGGAAGACATTGCCGCGACCGAGCAAGGCTGCGGCCAATCCAGGATCCAGCGAGAGCGCTCGAGCATAGCAATCAAGAGCTTCGTCGTAGCGCTTGACGTGCAGGGAGACGTTGCCACGACAGAGCCAAATTTCAGCTAAATCGGGTTTGAACGATAGTCCCTTGTCATAAGCGGCAAAGGCCTCATCGTAGCGTTTGAGATCGGCCGAGGCATTGCCGCGACTGAGCCAGGCCTCAGCCATTTCAGGATTGAGCGACAGGGCCTTGTCATAGGCAACGAAGGCGTCGTCATAGTGCTTGATCCCCGCCAAGGCATTGCCCCGACCAAGCCAGGCCTCCGCCAGATCAGGCTTGAGCGATAGAGCCTTCTCATAAGCCGCAATGGCATCGTCGTGGCGCTCGAGATCGACAAGAACATTGCCGCGGCCGAGCCAGGCCTCTGTCAGATCAGGTTTGAACGACAGCGCCATCTCAAAGGCAGCAATGGCTTCGTCGTACCGCTCGAGGTGAGCGAAAGCATTACCGCGACCGAGCCAGCCCTCCGCCAGATCAGGTTTGAACGACAGTGCTGTGTCGTAAGCGGCAACGGCTTCGTCGTAGCGCTTGAGGTTAACGAGGGCATTGCCGCGACCGAGCCAGGCCTCCGCGAGATCAGGCTTGAGCGATATCGCCTTGTCATAAGCCGCGGAAGCTTCTTCGTGGCGCTTGAAATCGAGCAACGCATTGCCGCGAGCGAGCCACGCCACTGTCAGATCCGGTTTGAGCGACAGTGCTCTGTCATAAGCAGCAACGGCTTCGTCGCGGCGCTTGAGGCCGAACAAGGCACTACCACGACCGAGCCAGGCTTCCGCCAGACCAGGCTTGAGCGATATCGCCTTTTCATAAGCGGCAAGCGCTTCGTCGTGGCGCTTGAGTTCGAGGAAGACCTTGCCGCGACCGAGCCAGGCCTCCGGCAGACCCGGCTTGAGCGATAGCGCCTTGTCATAAGCAGCGAGGGCTTCGTCCTGGCGCCTGAGTTCGCTTAGGGATTTTCCCTTGTTCGCGAAGGCGTCGGCATAGCCTGGATGTAACGAAATGGCCTGATCAAAGTCACCAATCGCTTTTTCGAACTCCTTTAGATCGTTGTATGTTGTCCCGCGATTATTCCAGGTTTCCGGTGCTTTTGAATTCAGGCGAAGCGCATTCGTAAATTGCTGCGACGCCGGTTGCGGTTTGTTGAGCGCTTTCAGAATAAGACCGTAATTGTAAAACGAAACGTCCGAACCCTGATTAAGCTTCACTGCTCTTGCGATAAACTGTTCCGCCTCTGCGAAGCGCTCCATCCCCATAAGGACGACGGTCAAAAGATTAAGCGCGCCGACATGGCTCGGCTGGCTTTTCAGGAATTTTTTGAACAGCCGCTCAGCGTCATCATATTTTCGATTATTGAATGCGCCGAACGCATCTCGAAAAATCTTTTCAGCCGCGCTCATTTCTTGTTCTCAACTGCGCCACCGCGCCGGGTCCTCGCCACACTAGCCCCAGCCCTTTGGCCGTATCAAGCACACGCTTCCCCTGCCGCGAAGACGGCAGGGGATTGCGCGTCTCAGCATGGCGGCCGCATTCGTAATCGTAGCCGCTGCTCGCGCGTTAAGCCGGTGCAGACGTGATGGCGTAAAATATCGCAAACATATGGATTTTGACAACCTCGGGCGGTGCGCCCTCCCCCTTAATGATGCATCTGACTTATCACGAGGCGCGTTCGTCAACCGGCCATTCCCGCGGACCGCAAGCGGAATTCTTTGATTCCGCCTCACCCGTTCGTTATCGTATCGACGCTCAAGGCGAAACTTCAGGGAAACGCTCGCGCGTTATCAGGCATGCTTCTCAAGGCCACGTCCCACGATTTTCTCGGCCGCTTTCGTGAGGTCATTTCCGATCCACTGAATCTGCTGATCGAGCGTGTCCCGATGGCTGGCTTTGTCGACGGCGATCAAGTCTATCTTCACAACGGGTTGCGCGTGCCGGTTGCGGGACCGGGCGCCTATTATGGTGCGTTCAGCCAGCTCCTGATCATCAACCGCGGCGTCCACGAGCCACTGGAAGAGTTCGTATTTCAGGAAGTCCTGAAGCAGTTGCCGGATGATCCGTCGATGATCGAACTGGGCGCCTATTGGGGTCATTATTCCATGTGGTTCAAGAAAGAGAGGCCAAAGGGAGAAGTCATTCTTGTCGAACCCGACCCCGGATACCTGCAGGCCGGTCAGGACAATTTTTCCCGGAATGGTTTCAAGGGAGAATTCATCAAGGCGTTCGTCGGCGCCGGCAGGTTCGAGATCGACGATTTCTTCAGAACCAGGAAAATAAGAAAGCTGGATATCCTGCATTGCGATATCCAGGGCTTTGAGATTGAGATGCTTCAGGGAGCCCCGGACGTTCTGACGCGGCGTCGCGTGCATTATCTCTTCATCTCGACCCATTCGCAGGAGATTCACGCAGAGATCGTCAGGCAAGTGGGCGAGCTTGGCTACCGTGTCGAAATATCGAGCGATTTCGAGGTCCAGACGACATCGTTCGATGGGTTTGTGTTTGCGTCTTCGCCCGATGTGAAGCCGGTGTTCGAGAAGGTCAGCATCCTCGGCCGTGAGGAGATTACGCAGCGTCGCCCGGCCGACATTCTGAAATCGCTTGCGCTGCTTCAGCGCGAGCCGTCCTTGACCTGACCGGCAGCCTGCCTGCCCGATACGGGCCGCATCGACTAGTTTTTTCCTGCCAGTTTTTCCAGATAGATTTGCTGGAGGTTCGATGCATTTTTGCGGTCATAGGATGCGAGCGCGAAAGCCGCCAAATCCACCGACCGATAGGTTTCATGCAGGATCGTCGCCATCTTGAGAAGTGCCACGCTCGATAGCTGATCGAACTGCATGAAGTCGCGGACATAGATGGCATCGCCCCAGAGAATTTGGCTGAGCATCGCGGTCACGTCGTTCATGAAGATAAGTGGCTTGAATGTCCGCCCCGCCTGCGTGAAACGGTGGAGCAAGAAGCCCTTGGATCGCAGATAGGAATCGATTTCTCCGAACAAGGGCACGCCTTTGTAAAGCGGAACGAATTGTACTTCGGTATGGATAACCAGGGCATTGTCAAGAATTCTGGCCGCGCCCTGGAAGACCATCAGTTCAGCTCCCTGAACATCGGTCTTGAGAAAGTCAGTGCCCTCGACCTCGGGTATATCATCAAGCCGCCTGGTTTCGACGGCATGTGTTTTCTGAACCAGGGTAAGCTCCGCCAGGTGCTGAAATTTCGAAAGCAGCTCCATGTTCGGCTCGAACAACGACGAGGTCATATTGAAATTGCACTCGTAGAACGTCCGCGCCGATCCGTCGCCGATCAAATACGGCAAATAGTGATGTCCCGGCTTTGCCGAGGCGTTGAGCTTCGCCAACGCTTCGACACCCGGCTCAAATCCGTAGACGTCGCAAGGCGTCGCGCGTGTGAGCGGAGAATAGGCATCGGTACCCTCACCGACGCTCATGGCGCCGACATCCACAATCTTCAGGCGCGGAAGAGGTGGCAACAGCGGCGCTATGTTGAAGAGCGAAGGAGGCGCGTTCTGTGCATTGTTCATGGGAGCCCGTCAGAGAATGTATGTTCCGATCGATGCGCAAACCGCGACCCGGTCGATGCTACCGGCGTACGATTGTATTGGCTACCTGGCCGGTGCTCCAGATGTCGGCGTTGAGATGGTCCGGTGCCGGTACCATTAGCCGCGGCGGCACCTCGATTTTTTGGCCGGCGCGCGCACGCTGCAAAACGCGCCGGCGTTCGATCTCGGCGGAAATGAGGGGCTGCCGGACCAGCCAGTCGAGATCGACGCCGGTGCTTCCGAAGCTCGATGAATGAAACGCGGTTTGCTCGAACTGTTCCAGCGCCGCGACCACGAACCATTCGACGACATTCGGGCCCGGCACGATCGCATCAAATCTCGGGTTCGCGGGCCAGAACGGTTCCATGATCCGGCTGGTGCCGCGTTTGAGAGCATCGGTCAGCACTTTCAGAGCATTGACGCTGATAGTGCGGCGGCCGATTTCCCAGCTGATGCGGGCCAGCGTGGACAACCGCGACAGAGACGCTTCCTTCTCGCATAGCGCGGTCAGGGTGTCGCAGGCATACCGCAAGGCGGCATATCGTTCCGGCAGCGAAAGATCTGCGGATTGCCACATCGCGTAGCCGGCGAGCGCATCGCGATAGACCGGCTCTGCCGCGACCGCCCCGCCCGGCAACTGCGCGAAGATCGGCGCGAACGGCTGCGCCTGGAAGAATGCCTGCGCCCTGGCCCGCGTGTCATCGTCCGGCATCCATTCGGGGATCGCCTCGATCAGCAACCCTTCGCCGGCGAGCGCTGCCGCGCGATCGGGTTTGGCTGCGAAAAGGTTGAGTTCGTAGCTGTCGAGAACCTCATCGGCGCCGACCGGCACCAGAACCGGCGCACCTCCCAGAAGCCGGTAGAGGCCGAAACCCATCGCCACAAACGCCCGGGGAAGATTCTCGTTCTGTTTTTCGGCCGCCTTCACCTCGAACATCACCAACGGCGACCGCTTTGCAAAGAACGATCCGGCGCCCGCTAAAATCCGTTGTTCTTCACCCTCGGCATCGATCTTGAGAAAGTCGATCGTGCCCCAATTGCTGGTTTTTTCTTCCGCGTCCAGCGAGGTGATCCGAACCCGTTCCCCGGGTCCGCTGCCCTCCAGTGTGTTCAACTCGCTCGAAGCTCCGAGTACCAGATGACCCTCGCGCTCGCCGTCGGACAATGCCGCCGCGATGATATGCAAATTGTCGGCGCGATTTTTTGCCTTGCTGAGCGCGAGCAGGCGGCAGGTTTCGGTTGCCGGCTCGTAGCAAAAAACCTGACCTCCGGGTCCAACCAGCCGCGCCATGGGGAGACTATAAGCCCCGAGGTTGGCGCCGATATCGATGGCCGTCATGCCCGGTCGCAGCCACCGGGCGACGAACGCGATCTCCTTCTCGAACCACTTTTCCTGTTCGAGGATGACGTAGGTCGTGATTGCATCTAGCGAGGATGGCACGACGATGTGCGTTCCATCTCGCATACGCAGGGACAATTCACGCATCGTACCGTCTCGACTGTGCACGGTCACAAAGACCTGAGGGAGGGTCACCTATTGGCACGGATCAGGGCAATATTCACCCCGTCGGGACGGAAATCGCGCCACAGGCGGCTGGTTGTATCGCTTTCCCAAATCTGCATCTGGCGCGGCATGCTCTCGAGCCATCGAGCCCGACCGATGGCGCGGAAAACCTGATTTGTTGAAACGGATCAACGTGATTTGGCCAGTCCAGTCCCATTTGCAAAAATATTCCGCTTCGCGCTTACCCCAAATCACGTCTATATCCATTGATGTCCCGGCCCACAGAGGGGCGTTTCGCGATCGTCACGAACGTTGGGCTCGGGATGCGGTGGACGCGGCAGTGTCAGGTGCGCGGGTGTGAACGCAGGGCGGGTTTCCCGTGAGCGATCACGAAGCACACGGACGAGCGATGCTGCTGCGGACGGCGAAGTCGTGTGGTCCTGACGCCCCGGCGCTGGCGTCAAGTTGGCGGAGGTTTTTGCGAGCCCGACCGGGCCCAACAAAACCTTAATCCGCAAGCGACGGTGACAACAAGCCGATCACCGGGGAGAGCACGAAGGAAACCGTTAAAACCATTGCGTGCGGGAATGCCGGGTAATTCTGGTGGACCTGTGGTGACTAACTCGTGTGCTTTCCACCTTTGCGCACGAGGCTGCGGGTGCATTGGGCGCCCGGCTTTCCCCACGCCCTCTTTTTTCGGGCGAGAGATACATGCACGACTCGGGCGCATCGCGCCGCGGGGTCGCCGAGTTGCGCCTGAATAGTTTTGGCTGTTTTAAAATTTGAAGGAGAGAAGATGCGGCGATCGATTGGCTCGGGATGACGTCGGCGCACGCCGCCGCTCAC
>JAQGKJ010000498.1 GCA_028290165.1 Bradyrhizobium sp.
GAGGCCGCCGGAAACGATGTGCAGGATCTTCTTGTCCGCGGTGACCTGCGCGATCGCCGCCGCAACGCCCGAATAGACGTCGCCGATCATGAAGTTGACCTGGTCGCGCTCGATCAGCTTGCGCGCCTTCTGCACGCCGGTGCCGACGTCATTGGCGGAATCTTCCACCAGCAATTCGACCTGACGTCCGAGATTGCCGCCTTTGGCGTTCATCTGCTCGACCGCGAGTTTGGCGCCCATCACCTCGTTGCCGGCGGGCGCGGCGTAGACTCCGGTGAGCGGATCGTCCATGCCCATCCGGATCGGCGTCTCGCCGCGCGCTCCGATGATGAAGGGCGACGCCACCTGAAATGCGCCGAGCGCGGCGGCGCCTTTTATCAGGGTGCGGCGATCGAATTTCGGGTTGAAAATTGGCGATGTCATGAGTTCTCCTTGGGCGGGATCGTTGCGTTTCTTCTTGAGGTCTCGCCTGGTGCGTCAGGCACCAGGCGCCATGTCGTTCTGTGTCAGGCCGGCCATTGAATCTTGCAGCCGGTATCTTCGGCCGGTCCGGCGGCTTTTTCGCCCGGCACCGGATTTTTCACGGTGAACATGTTGTCCGGATCGCCTTGCGGCGGGTGGGCCTCGCCGACAAACACGGTGCTCATCAATTCGTGGTCGCCGGCGCGGTAGGCCGGCGCGCCGGGTTGCAGGGCGACCTCTGGCGGCAGCTTGAATCCGGAAAGCGCGTGCGCGAGCTTCGGGGCGTCGAGCGTCTTCTCCTGGTTGGCGATCAGCGCCAGCGTCTGCACCGAGGCATAACCGAACCAGTTGCGCGCGGTGGCCGCAGCACCGGTGATCTTCTTGATCGAGGCATTGAATTCCGCGACATGCGGCACGCCCGGCTGATCCCACCACCATTCCATGGTCCACCATCCGACGCGCGCCCCATCGGGCACGGCGCGAATGCTTTCGAGCTCGAACAAGGTGCCGCCGACCGCCATCTGCTTGTCGAGGCCGAACTGGACGAATTGCTTGAGGCTCGAGACCTGGTCGCCGCCGCCCATCACGTTGATCAGCACCTGCGGACCAAAGGCCTTGGCCTGGATCAGGTAAGACGAATAGTCCGGGGTCCCCAAAGGCACCAGCGAGCCTGCGGAAGTGCCGCCCGCGGCTTTGAGGAGCTTTTCAAAGCCGGCCTGCACCGAGTGGCCATAGGCATAATCGGGGGTGAGGAAGTACCACTTCTTGCCGAACTTCTCCATCAGCGTGGTGGCGATGGCGTTGGCGTCCATGGTGGTGGAGTTGCAGACGCGAAACACGTTCCACGAACAGTTGGCGCCGGTGATGGGATCGGTGTGACCGCCCGAGACGATATGCAGCACCTTCTTCTCGCTGGTGACCTGCGCCATCGCGATCGCAATGCCGGAATTCACGTCGCCGATGATGAAACTCACCTGATCGCGCTCGATCAGCTTGCGCGTCTTCTGCACGCCGGTGCCGACATCGTTGGCGGAGTCTTCGATCAAGAGCTCGACCGGCCGGCCCAGAATGCCGCCCTTCTTGTTGATCTCTTCGGCAGCGAATTTCGCGCCCACCACTTCGCCCTGTGCGATCGCGGCATAAACCCCCGTCAGTGGATCGACCATGCCGATCCGTACCGGCGTTTCGCCCCGTGCCTTGATGATGAAGGGGGATGAGAATTGCACCGCGGCAATTGCCGCGCTTGTTTTTAGAATAGTCCGCCGATCGACCGGCCAGGATCGTTGCGAGATACCCATGGTGTCCTCCCAGACAAGGTTATCGTTCTAATGCAGGCATTCTCCGATGCCCTTTTGCGGCCGGGAGCGTAACCCGTCCGGTCTGCCTTTGCCAATGACGAACCCCGGAAAATCCTGCGACCTTCGGCCTAGGACGTGCATCCCCTGGCACGCCGCAGAACTGGCGTTTCGCTTTCGCTCTGCGCTGCTCAGGCGCTGGTCGTCCCCGGAGGTGGCCGGCCGTCGGAGGGCTTCTTCACGCGTTCGCGCAACCGCTGAAAGGTGACATAGAGCATCGGCACAAGAAAGATACCGATCGAACTCGCGGCCAACATACCGCCGAACACCGGCGTGCCGACCCCGCGCCGGCTGATCTCGGCGGCCCCTGTAGCAATTACCAGCGGCAGCAGACCGAGAATGAAGGCGATCGAGGTCATCATCACGGCGCGAAACCGCATCTGCGCGCCGAGTATCGCCGCATCCTCGATTGCGGCGCCGCTTTCGCGCTGCTCCTTGGCGAACTCGACGATCAGGATGCCGTTCTTGGCCGCCAGCGCGATCAGCACTACGAGGCCAACCTGTCCGTAGAGATCGAGATTGAGGCCCGCAATCTTGATGCCCAGATAAGATCCCAACACGCCGACCACGACCGACAGCAGCACGGGTATCGGGATCATCCAACTTTCATAAAGTGCGACCAGGAACAAATAGGCGAACAGCACCGCAAGCCCGAGAATGATGCCGGTCTGGCCGGACGCCTGCTGCTCCTGATAGGCGGTGCCGGTCCATTCGAAGCTATAGCCCGTCGGCAGCGTTT
>JAQGKJ010000500.1 GCA_028290165.1 Bradyrhizobium sp.
TACACCTCGCGCCTCAGGACATCCTATTCGTCTTCCACGAGGTGGAACCGAACCTCCCGCGCTTTCCTGCTGCGTCGATCAGGCGAGATCCGACCGCGGATGCGTAAGCCGTCGAAGCGCGACCAGCTCGTGGAGGCAACGAAAGAGCTACTCTGGGGAGTGGGCTACGAGGCCATGTCGCCTCGCGATATTCAAGCCTGAAGCGCCGCCCAGCCCGGCAGATCTGATGGCGGCTGTAAGGCCGCATTGTGAGGCAACGGTGAGTGCAGCAATTCCCGATAGCGCATCGCTAATTTTGCCATAGGTACTAGCTGGATCGGTTCTTAACGCGGATCGGTGGCGAGTCCGATTCCCAACCCCGTTGCCGCTAAACTTGGTACGGCTGCAATACTTGTAGTCCGTTGCTGGGGCACTTACCCGACATTGGCAATATGCGAACGACCGCTTTGCGCCAGGAGCAGTCGTCCAACGAGGCGACCGCAATATCAGCCTGCCATATCCCCTCTTAGCGGGCGACGGACATCCCCCGAAGGCAAACCGGCTTCATTGCGAAGCTGCCTCCAGCGCCGATCTACGTGACGCTATTGCGGAGTGGTCGGAACGGTAGAATCCCAGGCCGACTGGCTGGCGTGGGCGACAGGCGCTGCCCTTTCCGGGCCAGTCGCGATGGCAATGACGCCGGTCTCGATATGCGGCACAGCTTCGACTAGCTCGCGGGTATAGGCCGTTTGAGGATTATCGAACATGGTGCGGCTTTCGCCCTGCTCGACAATGCGGCCATTTTGCAACACGATCGTCCGATCACACATCATGCGAACGACGTTGAGGTCGTGGCTGACAAAGAGGAAAGCGAGGTCATCCTCGCGCCTCAGGCGGTCGAGCAGTTGCAGCACCATCGCCTGCACCGAGACATCGAGCGCCGCCGTCGGCTCATCGAGCACCAGCAGGCGCGGCCGGCAAGCGATGGCGCGGGCGATGCCGACGCGGGCCTTCTGGCCGCCGGAGAGTTGATGCGGAAAGCGGGTCAGCAATTCGCGCTCGAGGCCAACGCGCTCCGCGCACTCCTCCACCCGCTGCCGCAGCGCGTCGCCCGCGCGCATACCACCAAGCCGCAGCAGCGGATGCGCGATGCAGTCAAAGGCGGTGTAGCGCGGGTTGAGACTGTCATTCGGATCCTGAAACACGATCTGGATATCCTTGCGAAACGGCGAACGGTGAAAGGCGCGCGCCGGGATATGGCCGATCGATTGTCCCTCGAACACGATCTCGCCCTCGCTCGGGTCGATCAGCCGGCAGATCATGCGCGAGGTGGTGCTCTTGCCGGAACCGGATTCACCGACCAGACCGACGCTTTCGCCGGCACCGATCATCATCGAAAAGTCCGCTACCGCCGCTGCGCCCTGATCGAAACGCTTGGCGAGTTTCTGCACCTCGAGCAGCGGCGGCGTACCCGGCGCAGGCGGCGGTCGCTGCACGACATTGATCGCAACATACCGTCCCCGCTCCTCTTCCGTCACGAGGTCCGCGATGCGCGAACTCGCGGTGGGCGAAGCCGCCACCAGGCGCCTGGTGTAGGGGTGCTGCGGCGCGCGGAAGAGAATTTTCGGCTCGGCCTCCTCGACCAGGCGGCCGTGCTGCATCACCACGACGCGGCGACAGTAGCGGGCAGCGAGACCGAGGTCATGGGTGATCAAGATGGTCGCCATGCCGCGCGCAGCCGCAATGCTGGTCAGAAGATCCATCACCACCTTTTGCGTCGTGACATCAAGCCCAGTGGTCGGCTCGTCGGCGATCAGAAGCGCCGGATTGCAGGAAATCGCCATCGCGATCATCACGCGCTGGCACATGCCGCCAGAGAGTTCGTGCGGATATGCCGACAAGCGTTTTTCGGGATCGCGAATTTGCACGGCGCGCAAAAGCTCCAGCGCCTCGGCGCGCGCTTCCGCTCGGGGGATACGCTTATGGGCCGAGATGGCGTCGGCGATCTGATCGCCGACGGCGCGGATCGGATTGAGTGCCGCACGCGGATTCTGGAAAATCATCGCCATCGCGGCGCCATGAAGCTCGCGAAAATCACTCCCCGATATCTTCGTGATGTCCTGGCCGCGAAACAGAGTATTGCCAGCCGTGATCCGCCCGGCCGGATCGAGCAGCCGCGTTATCGCAAAACCGGTGACGGATTTGCCCGAGCCGCTCTCGCCGACGAGGCCGAGCATCTCGCCCTCACCGAGGCCAAGCGTGACGCCACGCACCGCCTCGACCAGGCCGCGCCGTGTCGAGAAGGTCACGTGCAGGTCGCGCAGTGCCAGCAGCGACTGGGTCATGTTCGCATGCGGGGGTCGAGGATATCGCGGACCCCGTCGCCGAGCAGGTTGAAGCACAAGACCGCCAGCATCAGTGCCAGGCCTGGAAAGGCGACCAGCCACCATTTTCCGGTCGAAATGAAGTGGGCTCCTTCCGCCACCATGATGCCCCACTCCGGCGTCGGCGGCTTCACGCCGAGACCGATAAAGGAAAGCCCGGCGGCATTGAGGATCGCCCAGCCGAGATTGAGCGACATTTGCACCGCCATGGCCGGCACCACGTTCGGCAGCAGGAATCGGAGCACCACCGAGAGGTGGCTGTCACCGCAAGCGCGCGCCGCTTCGACCCAGCCGAGATTGCGGCGGATGTTCACCTCCGCCCGCGCAAAGCGGATGTAGAACGGCAGATTGATGATGGCGGTTGCGAAGATGATGTTCTCGACCCGGTTGCCGAGTGCTGCAACCATCGCCATGGCCAGCACGAACAGCGGAAACGCCATCAGCACGTCGACGAAGCGGCCGACGCCGCGATCGAGCCTGCCGCCGGCATAACCGCAGAGCGCGCCGATCACGGCGCCGATGGCAAAGGAGATTCCGACCGCCGAGATGGCGATGGCAAGGTCGAGCCGTGCCGCGACGATAAGGCGGCTGAACACGTCGCGGCCGAGCTGGTCCGTGCCGGCGATATGTGCAGCGCTCGGCGGCATCAAGGCTTGCGACACGTTCGAGACGATCGGGTCATAGGGCACGATCCAGGGCCCGAAGATGGCGATGAGCATCAGCAGGAGGACGCCGGTAGCGGCAACCCCGGTGAGCGGGTTGCCGCGCAGGATCCAGCCGGCATGGCGGAGTGTTGCGCCGGTCATCCGATGGTCACCCGCGGATCGGCGATGCCATAGAGAACATCCACCACCAGATTGACGATCACGAACACGCTCGCCATCAGGAGTACAAAACCCTGCACCGGCGCATAATCGGAAGAAAGCAGCGCGTCGAGCGCATAGGAGGCGACGCCGGGCCAGGAGAACACCTTCTCCACCAGCACATTGGCGCCGAGCATGGTTGAGAACACGATGCCCGCGATGGTGATGACCGGCAGGATGGCATTGCGCAGTGCATAGGTGACGACGATCCGCCACCAGGGAAGGCCGATGGAACGGGCGGTGCGCACGAAATCGCTGCCAAGCGAGACCAGCATCGAGGCCCGCGTGATCCGCGCCAGCGGCGCCACCACAAACAGCGCCATGCTCAGCGCCGGCAGGATTAGTTGCCGGAACGCGGCCCTCCATCCTTCGAAGTCGCCTGCGAGCAGGAAGTCGATCAACAGGAAGCCGGTCCGCGATGGCGGCAGCGACGCAAAGATATCCACCCGGCCGGTCGGGTCAGGCGCCAGGCCGAGCAGGTAATAGAAGACATAAATCAGCAGCAAGCCCGAAACGAAAGTCGGCACGCAGACGCCAAGCGCGCAGAACAAGCGCACACCGTGATCAATCA
>JAQGKJ010000516.1 GCA_028290165.1 Bradyrhizobium sp.
GAGGCCGCCGAGCCCTTGCCGACGTCGCCGAAGCCCGCGACCATCGCCACCTTGCCCGACATCATCACGTCGGTGCCGCGGCGAATGCCGTCGACCAGCGATTCGCGGCAGCCGTAGAGATTGTCGAACTTCGATTTGGTCACGCTGTCGTTGACGTTGATCGCCGGGAACAGCAGCTTGCCTTCCTTCTCCATGTTGTAGAGCCGGTGCACGCCGGTGGTGGTCTCTTCCGAGACGCCCTTGATGTTCTTGGCGATCTCGGCGAAGTAGCCCTTGGGCTTTTCCTTCAAGAGCCGCTTGATCAGCGCGAAGAACACTTCCTCTTCCTCGCTGTTATGCTGATCGAGGAAGACGGTGTCGCCCTTCTCGGCGCGCAGGCCGTGATGCACCAGCATGGTGGCATCGCCGCCGTCATCGAGGATCATGTTGGGCGTGCCGCCGTCATGCCAGTCGAACAGTTTCGCGGTGTAGTCCCAATAGTCCTTGAGGCTCTCGCCCTTGACCGCAAACACGGGAATGCCGGCCGCGGCGATCGCCGCGGCGGCATGATCCTGCGTCGAATAGATGTTGCAGGAGACCCAGCGGATGTCGGCCCCTAACGCTGCCAACGTCTCGATCAAGACCGCCGTCTGGATCGTCATGTGCAGGGAACCGGCGATGCGCGCGCCCTTCAAGGGCTGCTTCGGGCCATATTCCTCGCGCGTCGCCATCAGGCCGGGCATCTCGGTCTCGGCCAGCGATATTTCCTTGCGGCCGAATTCGGCGAGCGAGATGTCCTTGACGATGTAGTCGGTGAAGGCGGGCTTCTTGGCGGTGGCGGTGGTCATATGATCTTTCCTGAAACGGAGGAATACGGACGCATCGATACGAAACGAAACTGTACGCTTTGTGGCGGGCGTTGCGCGAATACTGTGCAGCGGCGAACACAGGGCCTCCCCGCGAGTTCGCGCCGACATCTCCCCTCAGGATGTGATAGGTGAGAAAAAGATCACACCGCGCGCTTGAGCACTTCTGCGAGGTCGGTCTTTTCCCAGGAGAAACCGCCCTCGTTGTCCGGTGTGCGGCCAAAATGACCGTAGGACGAGGTGCGCGCATAGATCGGCCGATTGAGATCGAGATGCTTGCGGATGCCGCGCGGCGTCAGATCCATCGCCTCGGCGACGGCCTTCTCGAGCCTGTCTTCGGGCACCTTTCCGGTGCCGTGGCTATCGATATAGATCGAAAGCGGCCGCGCCACGCCGATCGCGTAAGCAAGTTGCAGAGTGCAGCGATCGGCCAGACCCGCCGACACGATGTTCTTGGCGAGATAGCGCGCCGCATAGGCTGCGGAGCGGTCCACCTTGGTCGGATCCTTGCCGGAAAACGCGCCGCCGCCATGCGGGGCCGCGCCGCCATAGGTATCGACGATGATCTTGCGGCCGGTGAGGCCGGTATCGCCGTCAGGACCGCCGATAAAGAATTTGCCGGTGGGATTGATGTGCCAGATGGTCTTGCCGTTGATCCAGTCCTTCGGCAGCGCCTCCCGCACATAGGGTTCGACGCACTCGCGAACCTGATTCGAAGACATGTCCTCGACGAGGTGCTGATGCGAGACCACGATCTCGCGCACACCGACCGGCTTGCCGTTTTCATATTGCACGGTGACCTGGCTTTTCGAGTCGGGCCCCAAGACCTTCTCCCTGCCGGAGTGGCGCGCTTCCGAAATCAGGCGCAGGATCTTGTGGGCATAGAAGATCGGCGCCGGCATCAGATCCGGGGTTTCGTTGGTGGCATAACCGAACATGATGCCCTGGTCGCCGGCGCCCTCTTCCTTGTTGGTGCCGGGCTGCAGCGCGTCGACGCCCTGCGCGATATCAGCGGACTGCGGATGCAACAGGATATCGATTTCGCAGTTTTTCCAGTGGAAGCCTTCCTGCTCGTAGCCGATGTCCTTGATTGCCTCACGCACCACGCCTTCGATCTGCTCGTTGGTGACGGATTTGGGGCCGCGGGTCTCACCGGCAATGACCACTTTATTGGTGGTGGCCATGGTTTCGCAGGCCGCGCGGATGGCCCAGGGATCGATCCCCGCTTTCGGGCCTTCACGGAAAAACAGATCGACGATCTCATCGGAAATCCGGTCGCAAACCTTGTCCGGATGGCCTTCGGAAACCGACTCTGAGGTGAACAGGTAAGACGCGCGCATCAACTAACCCCTTTCCGCTTCCGCCAATTCCGGCGGTCTTTCGTGATGTTGTCCCTGAAGTGTCAGTCCCGACGGCGCGAGATGACGTAGGATTCGTCGTAGAACCAGAGCCCGTTATGCTTGCGCAGAACCTCTCTGGTGGCATCGAGAGTGCGGCCGCTTTCAGTCATTTCCGTCAATCGGTCGTCCTCGATCTGGGCGACATACACTGCCGCGTTCCATGCTGCAAAGGCCGTCGAGGTTCCGATCGATCCGGTGACCTCATTTGGCAGCGCTTCCATATCATACCGGAAGATCGAACGGTTATCGGCGTAAGCGTTAAAATTAAGGTCGCGCCCGGCCGAGCCCAGCTCGTATTTCACCGCGCGCAATAGCTCATGCCGGCTCACCGCGAAAGGATTTTCTCCGGGCCAAACCGCCTGGATGATCTCGATCCCGGGATCCTGCCCGTGGGAGTGAATTCCGATCAAACGGCCACCGGCCCGCAGCGCCCGCGCCAACGGCGCAATGATGCGTTTGGCGCGGAAATTGACTGAAGATTTGGCCCGATAAGGCTGGGAAGCGATAATCAGGTCGAAATTGGCCTCGGTTCGGCCGGCGCGTGGGATGATCTGGTCGAGCAAGAATCGGTGGTCCTCGCGGTAGAGCACGATCGCGACCGGCCGCTCATAAACCGGCATGCCCGAACGAGGGCTGATATTGGCCCGCCAGTTTTGCTCCAAAAATGGCCCTAGTTCGGCGATCTGGGCCTCGAATTCGCCGGAAGACGCTCCGCGCAGGGCGACCTCGTGCCAGATCATACCAGCGGCCGCCGCGGGCGAGGCCGGCGTCAGCCAGGGCGCCTCGGCGTAATACATGTTGGTGAGGACAAAAACTGTCGCGGGATGCTCGAACAGCCGGTCCGGTACCTTGTCCAGCGTCAGCCGGACGTCCTCCAGGCTGAGCTCCTTGCCGGCGATATAGAACGGCATATGGGGAAAGCGGCCATGCATTGAGCGCATCACCCGCG
>JAQGKJ010000519.1 GCA_028290165.1 Bradyrhizobium sp.
CAGCAAAACATAGAGAGTACAGCGGGTCACATCGACCCAGAAATTGCCGACGGTGCGCATCGAGGAGCGCGAGAAGCCGCGGATCAGGGCGACCGCGAGCGCAATGCCGGTTGCCGCCGACAGGAAATTCTGGTGCGTCAGCCCCAGCATCTGCACCAGATAGGACAGCGTGCTTTCGCCGCCGTAGTTCTGCCAGTTGGTATTGGTGATGAAGCTGATCGCGGTATTGAAGGACAGGTCTTCGGCGACCGCGGATTGCCCGGCTGGATTGAACGGCAACACCGCCTGCAGCCGCATCAGCCCATAGATGATAAGGACGCCGCCAACATGGAACAGCAGCATGGCGACCGTATAGGTCAGCCAATGCTGCTCACGCCGCTCGTCGACGCCGCCGACCCAGTAAAGCCCGGCCTCGACCGGCCGCAGGATCGGCGGGAGGAAGGTGCGCTCGCCGTTGAAGACGCGCGTCATGAACGAGCCGAGCGGTTTGACCAGCGCGGCGACGATGGCGCAGAACAGAATGATTTGAATCCAGCCGATGGCGGTCATGGGAAGTTACCTTTGAGTTGCGCGGAAGCGACGGCGACGCGGTCAGAACCGCTCGGGCCGCAGCAGCGCGTAGGTCAGGTAAAACAGCAGGCCCAGCGAGACGAGGCCGGCGAGGGAATAATCGAAGATCATGGACGTGCTCCTCCAGAGCGTTTTCGAGCGAAGCGGGAAATGGTTCGCAAGAAAGCGCGTGAAACGTCAGAGTCGTTCGCAGGCGTAGGCGTAGCCAATTCCCGCCGCGAAGAAGCCGAGGGCGAGGGCCAGCATGGCGATGTCCAGCATGAGGTGCTCCTATGCGACGTAAGTTTGTGGGGCAGAGGAAAAACGCCCTTCTTGCCCTTGTCGCGTAGTGAAGTGCCACCCGGCGTATAGATTTTCGAGAGGGGAGCAACGGTAACGTTATAGGAATCTCATAAAGGCGGCCGTCCCGGATCGAGCGAATAGGCCGCGCGGCGCCCATACTTATGAAATCCCTATATCTTGGGACCTCGCCTCACCTCGTTTTCAAACGGCGTTTTGGCCATCTTGGAAGGCAGCGGCTGCAGGCCAACGGCCCCGCCTTACGTGAGATGACACCATGTCGCTTCTTTCAGGACATCCCGAGCCCACTGAGCTCAATGATCGGCTCCGCGTCGCGGATGTCGCGACGGCGGAGCTTATGTCGGTGGTGATCGCCGAAGCGTGCCGGCGCTTTCCGTCGGTCGGACAGACGGAGAAAACGGCGCGGATCGAACGATTGATCGGCTCGGGCGCGTGGACCGATGCCGCATTGGCGTTGATCGATCTTGAACTGCCGTTGTGGCAGGTTCGCCGCATCGCCTATGACGAGGGCGAGTGGTATTGCGCGCTATCGCGCGAGCGCGAGCTTCCGGATTGGCTCGATCGGTCGATCGAAGCCCGTCACGCCGACTTGCCGCTGGCGATCCTGAGCGCGTTCGTCGAGGCGCAACGGATCACGGCGCCGTCGAGCCGGCCAAGCGTTCCGATCGTGGCGCGCGACGCCAACCCGCTCTATGAGCCGGTTTGCTGCGACAATTTCGGCTAAGCCGCAATCGAACGATTGCCGAAATCATCTTGGCACAGTTCCCTCACCTGCCGCGCGCTCTGAGATCGACACAAGTGGTGGTTCGCTTTTTCCTGCGAACGTTCATCCTCGCCGGCTTCGCCGCCTTTGGCAGCATCGGCTTTGGCAGGAGCCTTGCTGCGCTATTGTGGATGTCCATCATCCTCAGCGCCGTCCTCGGCGCCATCAGGCGCGAGCCCTTGTTCGGCGTCGTTCTCAACCACTGGGATGAGACGGTGGCCTACGCCGCATTGTTCTCCCTGGTCAGCGCCCTCAATCATTCCGTCCCGGTTTGAGACACCACGCCGATCTTATGCGGCGCCTATGAGATCGCTGTGCTGCCGCCCTCGAATTCATATCCAACCGCGAAGATATTACGACGCAAGCGACGAAAATCGCGAAATCGTGAGTCGCGCGTCGCTCATCATCAGAAGGAATACCAACGTGAAGCTCGTCGAACCTCCATCGCCCAGTTCTCCCTCCACCATCGTCTTCATCGGCCGCAACAGCCGCGGCAACTGGGTCGCCCAGGAACAGAACGGTCTCTATGGCGGCCTGTTCGTCAACCGCGCCCAGGCCCTCAAATACGCACTGTTCGAAAACGGCCGTCACCCCGAAACCATCGTCGAAGTGTCGCGCGAAATCGAACTCGACATGGGCGGCAGGCGCCCCGCCTCCGATCGCATATCCGCCGCCGGCACACGGCGCGCCGCGTAACAGGCCGGCCGGCCGTTCCGCAAGGAGAGCCAGATGGCAGAACCTCATTCCATTGCAAACCGCGAGCAGGTCGTCGATACCATGATCGAGCTTACGCGCTTGTCCCATTTGCATCGCGCCATCGTCGCCGGCAGCGATGGAATGGAGTTCTATCTTGTGCTTCGCCGCCGCGGTTTCCTGCGCGTGGCAACCACCGCGACCTGCCGCATTCCAAAGGGACAGCACGCGGTCGGCCTGATCACCGGACAAAACTCGCTTCAGGCCATCGTGGCGGCGCTTGCCGAAATCTCGCAATTTCTCTCTGCCAGCGCGGCCATTGCCGTGCTGATCGACTCACGCGAGAGCGGCCTCTCGCTGAAAATCCGGTCGAAGCTGGAGCAAATGGGCTTTCGTATCGAGGCCGGCGTCAGGTGCCAGCAGGGCCTTGTGCTCTCGGCCTATCGGCAAGGTTTTGGCCAGATGGAAAACGCCGCGTAAAAACCCAATGACACCAATTGCAAATCCCGTCGCCTGGCTTTCGGGCTAC
>JAQGKJ010000522.1 GCA_028290165.1 Bradyrhizobium sp.
AGCAGGAGAAGGCCTACCAGCGCGTCGTGGCGCCGTTCGACGGGGTTATCACACAGCGCAATATCGACAACGGCAGCCTGGTTACATCTGGATCGACCTTCATGTTCACGCTGATGCACCCGGACGTAATCCGCACCCAGGTATTCGTGCCGCAGGACGTGGCCTTCGGGGTTGGGCCAGGCGTTGATGCGGTGGTCCGTGTCCCGGAGATTCCGGATCGCGGCTTTCCCGGCAAGGTAACGCGCATTGCGACCGCGCTGCAGCCCGGCAGCCGGACGCTGCTGACCGAGATCGACGTTCCCAATCCGGATGGCGCGCTCAATCCCGGGATTTATTGCACCGTCGAATTATTTATTCCGCGCAAAACGCCGTCGATGATCATACCGGCCGACGCCGTTGTATTCGATCAGAATGGCCTGCATGTCGCGGTAGTCGAGAAGGGCACCGCCCATCTGCAGAGGATCACGATCGCGCGTGACTTCGGCAAGGAAGTCGAGGTGCACGACGGCGTCAAACCGGGCGATCAGGTCATCCTCAATCCGATGGTGAACCTGGCGGAAGGCAGCAAGGTCGCCGTAAGCAGTGTGCGCAAACCGCAGACAAGCTAGACCGTCAAGGGGAACCAATTGCGATGCGACGCTTGCTGTTCACGACGGTCGCCTTGCTGTTAGGTGCGCACGTCTGCCTGGCGCAGGTGTCCACCATGGGCAGCACGGCCATGGGCCTTCCATCGACGCCCGGGACGGTCCTGTCCTCTCCGCTCAATGGCCCGAGTCCGTTCTCGGCTGCAACCCAGCCGGGCGTTCCTGACACGACGCTGGCGCCGGTACCGCTGGCTTCAGACCCTACGACGCCGGGAACGGTCGTGACCTGTGCCAGCCCCTTAGGGCAAATCACGCCTGCCACGCCGGGTGTGCCGGTCACTTCCGTATCTGCAACGGTTGGCACAACCGGAGCGACGCCGTCAGTTTCCGCGGCGCCCACAATATCTTCCGCATCCATAACCGGCAGCACGAACGCGCCGCCGCTGGCGCTGTCTGCACAGCCAGGGACATCATTCTTGTCCACATTTCCCGGCTCGACCGTGCCGGCGCCGCCGCCGCCCACGCCAACGGCTCCGCCTCCGCCTTCCATCACCGCAACTCCCGCCCCGACGATATCGACGGTACCGAGCACAGTCTCCACATCCATCACGGGCAGCACAGCCACGACGGCGCCATCGACCACGACGATGTCATCGACGACCGCAATGATGCCAGGGACCCCGTTGGGCAGCATTCCCACCTCGATGGGCGGCAGCACGATCGGGACCATATCGCCAATCGCCCCGCTCGGCAGCTCATCGTCCACCGTATGCAGTTCCACGCCGGGAGGTCCGCCGACCAACGGGGCAGCCTTGCCGCTCTCGACGCCGCAAATTCCGGCGAACCCGCCACCCGGCACGATTCAGCCTGACATCACGCAGCTTGCCGGCACCAGCATCGACCCGACCACGGCCGTGGTGCCGACGCCAAACACATCGGCATGTGCCGAGGGCACGACGATGAATCTGGCGACACCCGGCATGATGGCGCCGGCCAATGCTACGGGTGCCCCTGCAACGCCCGGCGTATCGCCTCCATCGGGCTGCTGACGGGAAAATCGGCTTCCCCGACGCCCTCGTCGCGCAGACCGGCCGACGCGCCAGATCAGTGCCCCAGTTATGTGCCGTAGGCGGCAGCCTAGCGCTGCAGGCCAATTCTAAAACTCCGTTTATAAAACCCAATTTAATGGTGCGGCCGATTTTCCCCGCCTATGTTTTTATCAAGCGGCCCCACCGCGCTTGCCCCCGAAGGCGGTGGTCAGATTGGCCGCAGAGCGGACGGCGCACGCTCCGCCTTATGCCCCCGAGTGAGGCGGGCGGCGCTGTCCGGCTCTATTAAGGGTGAAATCCATCAATTGCGCAGGTACTGGATATTATGGCATTGGTCTCGGGTAACCGTACGGTTTCAGGTGTGCGTCGCTCGGGCACTGCGAATGCTTGCGACGCAGTCGAGAGCCAGCTGATGATAAAAGTGCTTCTGATCGAGGACGACAGCGAAACGGCTGAGGAAATTACGGCCGAACTGGCCGAGCGCGGTTTCGAAGTCGAATGGTCGGCCGACGGCATCGAAGGCCTCGACAAGGCGCGGTCACTGCGGCCCGACGCCATGATCGTCGATCGCCTGTTACCGGGAATGGACGGCCTCACGGTGATTGAAGCCTTGCGAAAGGATCAAGTGCGCACCCCGGTGCTGGTACTGAGTGCGCTCGGCGCCGTGGACGACCGGGTGCGCGGATTGCGGATGGGCGGCGATGACTATCTCACCAAACCGTTTGCAATCGTGGAACTGGTTGCCAGGGTGGAAGCCCTTTTGCGCCGGCCGTCGGAATCCCGTGAGACGACGCTCCGGGTAGGGCCGCTGGAACTCGATCTGATCGAGCGCACTGCCAAGCGCGGCGATCGCGCGATCGACCTGTTGCCACGCGAATTCCGGCTGCTTGAATATATGATGCAGCGCAGCGATCAACTGCTGACGCGGGCCATGCTACTGGAGGAGGTCTGGAACTACAAATTCGTTCCCGCAACCAATCTCGTCGACGTGCATATGGGCCGTCTGCGCCATAAGGTGGACGGGCCCGATGAAACCCCTATGATCCATAATGTCCGCGGTGCCGGGTTTATTCTTCGCGCCGGGTCGTAACTTTCGGATGGTTCCGACGGAAATGCGCCTCGGGTGGCGTCAGGCAGAGCTACCGGGCGGCGACAATCCGATGCGTCAACCGCAATTCATACGCTCGAACACCTTTCACTGGGCCCTTATGGTGGCCGGGGTGTTCGCGGTTTTCGTCATCGTGCTGTTCGGGTTCATTTACTGGAAGATCGACGACTATCTGACCGAGCGATCCGACCGTGTGATCAGCGTGGAACTGGACAGCATTTCCGGCCTGTCGCCCGAGCGCCGGCTCCAGGCAATCGACGAGAAGTTGAGACAGGATCCCCGAGGGGTACAGCTCGCGGCGATATTTGGCGCCGACGGTCGCCGCATCACCGGCAATCTGGAAAGCGTGCCACCGCATCTGCGGATCGACGCCCCCGCGCAGGGCACCGACATCATCAGAACGGATCGAAACGGCAGGGAACACCAGACCATCCGTGCGATCGCCCGGCGCATGCGAAACGGCGACCTGCTCGTGCTCGGACGAAATGTGGATGAGGCCGGCGAAATCTCGCACGTTGTCGGGCAGGCGCTTGCGCTCGGCCTGCTGCCGGCCTTGTGTCTTTGCCTGTTGGCTGGCGCGTGGCTCAGCGTGCGCGCCCAGAAGCGGGTCGAGGAAGTCAACCAGCGGGTTCAGCGCATTATCGCCGGCGATCTGAGCGAACGGCTTCCGCACCGTAACGTCGACGAGCCGTTCTCCAGGCTCGCCGCCATTGTCAACGGCATGCTCGATGAAATGGAAACCATGATCCACGCGCTCGCCGGCGTCGGCAACGACATCGCCCACGACCTGCGAACGCCGCTGACGCGCGCGCGGCTTGCGCTGGAGCGCGGCCGCACCAACGCAACCACGCTGGGGCAGCTTCAGACGGTTGCCGACAAGGCGATCGCGGGCATCGATCAGTCGCTGGCGATCATTACCGCGCTATTGCGTCTCGCCGAGATCGAAAACAGCCGGCGCTCCGCGGGCTTTGGCAGCATCCCCTTGCACGAAATGCTGCGCGAGGTGTGTGACATCTACGAACCGATCGCCGAAAACAAGAATATCACGTTGCATGTCGAGGTAACGCATCGGCTTAGCGTGCGCGGCGATCGGGACTTGCTGATCGAGGCGGTTGCCAATCTTGTCGACAACGCTATCAAGTTTACCCCCGAAGGCGGCAGGGTCGATATCGAGTTGTTACGCTGGAAGGCCGAAACCATTGTGCGTGTGACGGACACCGGCTGCGGCATCAACGAGCAGGAGCGCGAGGCGGTGCTGCGGCGTTTCTACCGCTCCGACAAGATACGCAATACGCCGGGTGTGGGGCTTGGCCTGAGTTTGGTGGCGGCGATCGTGAAGCTGCACGGCTTCCGGTTGGCGATTGAGTCCGGCTCGGGATGCCGGGTGGAGATTATTTGTCCTGACCCGCGGGCGAGCTGACAGGACCGGCCTGGTTCATCCGAGCGGAGAAGCCGAGATCGCTGCCATCTCGCCTCCGAAGACAGGTGGCGCGTGCCGCTAAATCGCAATTTAATGGCGCGGGCAGATTTTCAACCTATCTGCAGCGGATTGCATCCGAGCATTAAGAACGCAGTTTGAGATTCGCGTTTTCGAAAATCACGCCGACTTGAACGCAGCTGCCCGATCTCCGAAAAGCCGCCAATCTCGCCACCGATCGATACGTGGAGAAACAGACCATGACCAGGCAAAAAATCCTCAGCGCGGCAGCTATCTTGTCAATGATGACGGCAACGCCGGTGTTCGCGCAGGCGGCTATCCAGGAGCCAGGCTTGTTCGCATTCTATCATCCCAACGCAGATATTCTGAATGCCGGCCGGCCGACGCCGGGTGAAGCCGCAAGCGCCATGGCGGCAGTACCGCACAGCAGCCGCGGCGCCTATGCCGCCATGGACGCTAACGCCTCTTCTTGCGCCCAGCGTTACCGGTCCCACGACCCCGCGTCAGGCACCTTCCTCGGCCATGATGGCCGCCGGCATTCGTGCAGGTGACGCGACGAAACGAAAGAGGGCGGCCAGACGGGCCGCCTCGTTCTTTCTCATACCTCTTCGTGCTTGCGGAGATCGCGGGCATGATCCGATAGCTAGCTAGCTAGCAGCTGGCCAAGGGCCGATTAGCCCTACGACTTGTTTTGCATCGGTATTGCAAACAAATCAACGCCTTGGCTACCCTCAAATTCCGGAAAAACCGGTCGAAAGACAAGAAAGTCGTCAATCGGAATTGGCTTGTCATCGGGATTGGGTACATCGATCCTATTGATATATCTGACCCCTATGCGGACAACTTCTCGCCACCCGATGATTTTTTTCCAGACCGCCCAATTGA
>JAQGKJ010000532.1 GCA_028290165.1 Bradyrhizobium sp.
CCTTGTCGCCGAACACCAGCACGCTGACGCGGCTGCCCTTGCGGATCGCGCTGTCCCACCATTGCGGGCCGCGGCGGTTGATCAGCTTCTCCAGCTCGGCGCCGGGAATGATGCCCTGATAGGCCGAGCGCCACGCTTCGTCATGGGTGGACGCCACCGCGGCTGCGTCCGCAGCTTTGGCCGGCCGAACCTCGATCAGGGTTGTGCTCATGGTCCTAATCAAAGCAAGTCGGCGCGTCGTCTTCAAGGTCTATCCTTAATTATCAGTTAACCTGTGGATTTTGTGCATCAGTTTTGCCGTCCCCATGTACCGAAAGAGGACAGGGAGGTGCTTTAAGCGGCACTCGGGTGATGGTTGGACGGGCATCGCGGGTGGAATCGACTCTCCGGCAAGGCCGTATTCACGGAAAAATGCGCTGGAATTGATTCGCCGTGCGTATTCTGCTCGCGCCGTCCGATCCCGCTTATCCCTCGCGTCAGGCCGTTTCATGCAGTCGTTCAAGGCGCTTTTCGCTCTGGTTGTGTGCGTGGCTCTTGGTAGCCAGAGCGCGACCGCGCAAACCGTCTTCGGCGCGCAAGGGGCTGAGGGCGAGCCCGACCGCATGCAGCAGTGGCTGATACCCTCGCTTGATTCGGGCATTGCAGCGCACGCGGTATTGTTTCGCCCGCCCGGCGATGGACCGTTCCGGCTGGCGGTGATCGCGCACGCCTCGACGCAGAACGCGCTGCGTCGTGGGCAAATGCCGCAGCCCGAATACCGCGCGCTGGCGGCCTTTTTGGTGGCGCGGGGTTTTGCCGTGCTGGTGCCGGAGCGCCCGGGCCATGGCGCGACCAGCTGGAATTACCTTGAAGACCAGGGCGGCTGCGACGAGGCCGACTATTCCCGCGCCGGGCACGCCACCGCCGACGAGATCGCATTGCCGGTGGAATTTTTGCGCGCGCAACCGTTCATTCGGAAGGACGGCGCTGTCATCGTCGGGCACTCGGCCGGCGGCTGGGGCGCGCTGGCGCTGGCCGGCGAGAATCCGAAAACCGTCTCGGCCATCATTGCGTTTGCGCCCGGCCGCGGCGGCCACGCCAGCGATTCTCCCAATCAGGTCTGCGCAGCCCGTACGTTGCTCTCAGCAGCGGCCGAATTCGGCCACGGCGCGCGCGTGCCGGTGACATGGCTGGTGGCGGCCAACGACAGCTATTTTTCGCCTGATCTGTCGCGGCAGCTCGCGGACGCCTTCCGCAACGGCGGCGGCAAGGTCGAGTTTCGCGTGGTCGCGCCATCCGGCAGCGAGGGCCATTGGCTGGCGGACACGGAAGCCGTCATAAAGATCGCCGGACCGGAACTGGATCGGGCGTTGAAGCAGGTGGCTCCGGCTGTGGCAAAAAAGCGATGACGCTTTATTTCATCATCAAATATCTGCACGTGCTCGGCGCCATCGCGATTCTCGGCACCGGGACCGGCATCGCATTTTTCATGCTGATGGCGCATCGCAGTGGCGATGCCGCCTTCATTGCGCGCACGGCGGCGGTTGTCGTGATCGCGGACATGCTGTTCACGGCTTCGGCGGCGGTGCTCCAACCGGTCACCGGCGGAATGCTGATGGCGCTGTCGGCGACCTCGCTTGCCGGGCGCTGGCTTTCAACGTCGCTCGGGCTTTACGTTGTTGCCGGACTGTTCTGGATACCCGTGATCTTCATGCAGATCGAGATGCGCGACCTGGCGCGAGCGGCGGTGGCGAAGCAAGAGCCGCTGCCGCCGCGTTACTTTGCGCTGTTTCGCCGCTGGATTGTGTTCGGCATTCCCGGCTTCGGCTCGGTTATGATCATTTTGTGGCTGATGATCGCCAAGCCGCAGTTTTAGGGGACCCGGATGTCGGCGCGCAGAATTCTCGTCCTCGGGGCGTCCGGCCTGATCGGGCGGTTCGTCACCGACGATCTGCGCTCGCGGGGATTTCATGCGGTCGGGATCGCGCGGCGATTTTCGGCTTCGCTGAAATCAAGTTCGCTCGACCTTGAGATGCCCATCATGTCGATGGACTCAGCGGCGTTGGCGCGGCTGATCGCGGACCACGGCATCGATCTCGTGGTCAATTGCCTCGGCGTGCTGCAGGACGGCCCCGGCAGCGATACACGCGACGTGCACCGCGATTTCGTCGAGCGGTTGCTGCGGGCGATCCGTGGCTCTGGCCGGGCGATCCGCCTGGTGCATATTTCGATTCCCGGCAGCCCGACCGGAGACCGCACCGCCTTCAGTGTGACAAAACGCGAGGCCGAGCGGCTGATTGCCGCGTTCGGGATTCCCTTTGCCATCCTGCGGCCGGGTTTTGTCATCGCGCCGTCGGCCTATGGCGGCAGCGCGATGCTGCGCGCGCTGGCCGCACTTCCGCTCGATCTCCCCACGAAGGAATCCGCGACGCCGTTTCAGCCGGTCGCGGTCGGGGACATCGCGGCGACGATCGGCTGGCTCGCCGGCCGCGAGGGCCACGACGAATCCGCCGATGCCGTGGCATGGGATCTGATGCAGCCGCAGCCGGTCACGCTGGGGAAGGTTATCGA
>JAQGKJ010000534.1 GCA_028290165.1 Bradyrhizobium sp.
GACGACGAGAAACACGAGGGTCTTGAACGTGAACGGCGCAAAAATCAGACCGAGCGCCACCACCGTCCCAAGGTCGGTGACGAAACACGCGGCGAGGACCGTCTTTCCATATTCCGTTCTGTTGAAGCCGAATTCGAGCATCACCGCGTAAACGACGGCTACCGAGGTCGTCGACATGGCGACGCCCGCGAGCCAACTCGGCATCGGCTCCCAGCCAAGCACGTAATATGCGGCAGCGGCGCATCCCAGGAATGGAAGGAAAAAGCTCGCGAGACCGACCGCCGCGGCCTCCTTCCACTTCAACTTGAATACGGCGGGATCGAGTTCGGCGCCCGCAAGGAACGTCAATACGATCGCGCCTGTGCCCGACAGGAACTTGACCCATGATTCATCGGTGCCAAGGACGCCTTGGCCGATGACCGCGCCGATGATCAATTGTGCGATGGTTCCAACGACGATCTCTGAAAGGGCGGTCGATACCCGAAACCAGATGGACAACAGGCTCGCAACCAACGCGAGGCCGAGCCACAAAGCCGCCAACGCCCAGACGCTTGTCATGTTGCCCCCCGGATCGGGAAGGACTGGCCGGGGATTTTTTTGCTAAGTAGCGACCCGGCAAGGGCCGGCAGGCGATGGCTGCACATAATAGTCTCCTGCTCGCGCAAACGCGTTGCAGGAGTCATCAGCCTAATGGCGGTTTTGGGGGACTCCATCCCCGTAATCGATGGGTAATCCTACCCCAGTGGCAAACAATGACAAGCCTGAATGGTTCCGGCCGGACTGAGCGCACGCGATCAGGCTGTGCCTTTCGCCCCGTATTGAAGAACCTGCACCTTTTCGAGAGTGATGAGGCCGCTGGTCATCATTCCATCCAGCGTCGGCAAGAAGCCATTGATCTTGTCCTCGCTATCGACAATCTCGATGACCAGGGGCAGGTCTTCCGAAAGGCGCAGGATCTTGGTGGTGTGAAGCCGGCTGGATGCGCCGAAACCCATCGGACCACGCAGAACGGTGGCGCCGGCCAGGTGCAACTCACGTGCTTTGAGCACGATCGCCTCGTGCAGCGGCGATCCGCCGAACTTGTCATCTTCGCCGATGAAAATGCGGAGCAGTAGCGCCTGTCTCGGGATTTGCATCGTTAGCTCCCTTTCAAACGATTGAGGCGGCTTGCCAGCGCATAGCCCAGCCACACGGCCACGAGCCAGGTCACGATTGAGACCGCGATATTCAGAAACGCGGTCTGCGCCATCCCGCCTTCCAGCAGCCTGAATGTTTCCAGGCTAAACGTCGAGAAGGTTGTATAGCCCCCGCAAAAGCCGGTCGTTACAAACTGCCGCTGTCGTGCGCTTGCGAACAATCGTCCGTCAGGGCCGCTGAGGGTGCTGTAAAATCCGATAATGAAAGAGCCGGTAACGTTGACGAACAGGGTTGCCCACGGAAACCCGGGAATCAACTGGAAGAGCAGCGACAAAAGATAGCGCGCAACGCCCCCCAACACACTGCCGGCTGCAATGTATCCATATAGGATCACGCTATTCCACGCACCGCTTGCCGCCATCGACCAAAACTCATTTTAGCAGATTGACCAACGCAAAACCCACCGCAACGGCTCCAATTGATAGCGCTACGGAAATGGCCACATAGCCAACTGCGCGGCCGTTCTCTCCGTCTCTTGCCAGCGAGAGCGTCTGCAAACTGAAAGAGGAGACGGTCGTGTAACAACCCAAAAATCCCGTCACGGCGAACAGCCAGGGATTCGACGAGGCAAACAGCGACGCGCTGTCTCTAGCCAACGCTCCGAAAATACCGATCAGGAAAGCGCCACTGACATTGACCGACAGCGTGCCCCAGGGAAAAGTCTCGCCCACCCGTCTGGCGACTATCCCGGAAAGAAAATAGCGCGCAGTGCCTCCCAGCGCGCTGCCCAAGACAACATAGATCAATCCACTTACCACGTGCGAAGGTGTTCGTGGAGCTTTGGGCAGAGGCGATATTGCATGTCTTTTTGCTCCAGATCGATGCTTGCCACGATCATATGCAGTATAGCAACTCCCAGGCCAGCGGCCGGCCGGTCGCCGGAATGCATGCGCTTCACGTCAGGCTGGCATAGCTTCACGTCAGGCTGGCATAGCTGAGAAACCCGACGACCTGGCCCGGGTGGACCTGCGTAACCTCTTCGACGAGTTCGACCAGCCCGTCGGTGTCGACCAGCGAGGACAATAGCCCCGCGCCCTCGCGCGGAAATTTTGTCGCTTCGAGCGTGCCGTCGGCGCCTTTGCGCAGATTGACCCGGACATATTCGCGGCGGGCGATTTTCTTCTTGTAGGCGAAGGCGGCGCGGACCGGCATCGGAACCAGCGGCTGTTGGCTGGCGCCGGCCAGCGCCAGCACGGTTGGGCGCACCACATGGACGAAAGTGACAAAACTCGCCACCGGATTTCCCGGTAGTCCAATGAACGGCGTGCCGCCGATGATCCCCATCGCGACCGGCCGGCCCGGCTTGATCGCCATGCGCCAGAGCACCAGCGACCCCACGCTTTCGACGCTGGCCTTGACGTGGTCCTCTTCGCCGGTCGAAACGCCGCCGCTGGTCAGGATCAGATCGTGGCCGTCCGCCACTTTCTTCAGGCCATCGGCCAGCGAAGCGCGATCGTCGCGCAAGATGCCGAGATCGCTGACCGCGCAGCCAAGGCGCTTGAGCATCGCTGTCAGCATGAAGCGGTTGGAGTCGAATAATTGCGCGCCGGCGCGAACAGCGCCGGGCGATACCAGTTCGTTGCCGGTCGAGAATACCGCGACGCGGATCCGCCGGCGCACGTCAACATGGGTCAGGCCGAACGCAGCCGCGAGCGCGACATCCTGCGGCCGCAGGCGCTGGCCAGTGGCGAGCGCGGAAGACCCGACCGGAATATCCTCGCCCGCGGGGCGCACATTGGCGCCGGGTTTTAGGCCCGCCGGGAGAACAACCCTGCCCTCTTCATCGATCCGGACGTCCTCCTGCATGAACACCGTGTCGGCGCCATCAGGCATCGGTGCGCCGGTAAAAATCCGCACGGCGTGGCCCGGCTGCAGCGCTTCGCGCGGCGACGCGCCGGCCTGAACCCGCCCCGTCACGGCAAAGGCGGCTTCCCCTGCCAGCGGAAGGTCGCGGCTCGCCACGGCATAGCCATCGACGGCGGAATTGGTGAAGGGCGGCAACGGCAAGGACGCTGAAATATCGGCGGCAAGAATGCGCCCGTCGGCCTCGGCGAGCGCCACGGTCTCGACGTCCCGCACCGGCGTCACCCGCGCGGCGATGATGTGGACTGCTTCATCGACCGACATCATCGGCCCGCCGAAGGCAAAGCAATCGTCGGACAGTTGCGCCATGCTACGTCTCAGGTTCGCTTGCGCTTCGCGCCAGCACGTCCTCGACCGGTATCGCGGACCGCTGCATCATAGCGGCGATGGCCGGGATGTCATCGAGATGGGCCACCGGCAGCGCGGTTTCAACGGCGCCGTCGGTCGCAATGCCTGATATGGCAGGGTCGTCCGGGAACAAGAACGGCTTGCCGTTGGCCAGCCGATGCACCTCGATCTTGCGATGCGGCTCGGACTTGAAGCCCTCGACGACGACAAGATCGACCCGCGACATCTTCTGAAGCAATTCCGGCAGCCGCGGCTCGGCGGCGCCGCGCAATTCATGCATCAGGGCCCAGCGCGCGGCCGAAGACACCAGTACCTCCGTGGCGCCCGACTGCCGGTGCACCCAGGAATCCTTGCCCGGCACGTCCACGTCGAAACTATGGTGGGCGTGCTTGATCACGGAGACGCGAAGGCCCTCTTGAAGAAAATGCGGGATAATACGCGCCAGCAGCGTGGTCTTGCCGGCGCCGCTCCACCCCGCCAGCCCAATCACTTTCATCCTGTTCTCCGAGCCGCCGGCGGAACCGGGCTATGTTTTGCCTAGTGGTGCTTTATATCGGCTAACATCCAATGTCATGCTAGCCTGCCAAATGATGATGAAGATCGACAAAGCCCCGGTCCCACTGATTGTCCCGAATCCGCACGATCCGCGGCTGACCGAACGCGTCGCCGGGACCGATCAGACCGGCGCCGCGGTCGAGATCAACGTCCCGGTGGAGCGGCCACTGACGCTGTATCTGAACGCGCAGGAGATCGTCACCATGATGACGATCGGCGATTATCCGGAGTATCTGGCGCTCGGTTATCTGCTCAACCAGAACATGCTGAAATATGACGACGTCGTCACCGAGGTCGAATATGACGACGATCTGCAGGTGGTGGTGGTGCGCACCGAGCACCACACCAATTTCGAACAGAAATTGAAAAAGCGCACGCAGACCTCGGGCTGCGCGCAAGGCACGGCGTTCGGCGACCTGCTGGAAGCCGTGGAAAGCGTCGCGCTGCCCAAGGCGGAACTGCGGACATCCTGGCTTTATCAAATGACTCACGCGATCAACACCCTGCCTTCGCTCTACCTCGAGGCCGGCGCGATCCACGGCTGCGTGCTGTGCAAGGAAGGCACGCCGGTCTGCTACACCGAAGACGTCGGCCGCCACAACGCCGTCGACAAGATCGCAGGCTGGATCTACCGCCACGGCGTCGATCCCGCCGACAAGATTCTCTACACCACGGGAAGGCTGACTTCCGAGATGGTGATCAAGACGGTGCGGATGGGGATTCCTATCCTGGTTTCGCGGTCGGGTTTCACCGCCTGGGGCGTCGATCTGGCGCGGCAGGTCGGATTGACGCTGGTGGGACGCACGCGCGGAAAACGGTTCATCGCGCTGTCGGGCCAGGAGCGCATCATCTACGACCAGAACCTTGCTTTCGTCGAAGAGGAATCCGCCCGGCACAAGCGCAAGGGCGGCGAACGTGACGACTGAGGCGACGTCAAAAGACGCGCCGGCAACGCCCGGGGTGCTGCTCGCCGGCGGCCTGGCGCGGCGGATGGGCGGCGGCGACAAGCCGATGCGCCAGATTGGCGGCCGCACTATCCTTGAGCGGGTGATCGCGCGGCTTAAGCCGCAATGCGACGGCCTCATTCTCAACGCCAATGGTGATCCGGCCCGGTTCGCGTCATTCGGTCTGCCGGTGATCGCCGACAGCGTGGAAAATTTTCCGGGGCCGCTCGCCGGCATTTTGGCAGCCCTTGACTGGGCCGCCGCCAACCGGCCGGATGTGGCATGGATCCTGAGCGCCGCCGCGGACTGCCCATTCCTGCCGCGCGATCTCGTGGCGCGGCTGCATCAGGCCCGCGTCGACGAGGACGCAGAACTCGCGGTGGCGGCATCGGACGGCCAGTCGCATCCGGTGATCGGACTGTGGAGC
>JAQGKJ010000566.1 GCA_028290165.1 Bradyrhizobium sp.
ACGACCCCATCGCCAACTTCATTTCCGCCTTGATCGAGGAATTCGGCGACGAGTGGAGCAACAAATGGATGTTCCATTACCGCTGGGCGCGCGACGTCGACCAGATCAGTTCGGCGGGACGTATCGCGCGGATGCGGGGACCTGTCGCCGACGAAGAAAAGCACGCGGCGTTCGCGGCCCAGGTCCGGACCCGCATGGTGGATCGGGTGTGGTTCGTCGGCTCCAACGCCGTGACCGCGCCGCAGATCGAAGCCGGTTTTGTCGATATGCTGGGACTGCTGGACGCCCATCTGGCGACACGGCCTTATCTGTTCGGCGGCCGGCCGGCCTTCGCTGACTTTGGCCTGTGGGGGCAAATCTACGAGATGTGGACCGATCCTACCGCCGGCGCCATCATCGGCGGCGGCGCGCCGCATGTGCTCGACTGGGTGCACCGCATGGTGTGGCCGAAGGCGGAGGGCGAGTTCGAGGCATGGTCGACGCTTCAGCCGACGCTGATGCCGATCCTGCAGAAACACGTGGGACAGCAATTCATGCCCTGGACCTGCGCCAACGAGAAGGCGCTGAGTGAGGCGAGGGAAGAATTCAGCGTCACGCTCGCTGACAAGATTTGGACCCAAAAACCGCAGAAATATCACGCGCGATCGCTCGGCATGCTGCGCGCCAAATACGCTGACATTGCAGACAAGGCCGCGCTCGATTCGGTTCTCGAATCCGCGGGTTGCCTTGCCGGACTCCGCGGCTGAAGACGCTGTTCCGAAAACAAGAAGGAGACGTTCATGGAAATCCCGAAATACAAGATCGCCCTGATCGTCGGGGCAGGTTCTGGCCTCAGCGCATCGCTGGCGCGGCTGTTCGCACACCAAGGCATCCGCGTCGCGCTCGCCGCGCGCCAGATCGAAAAGCTGGGTGCGCTTTGCGCGGAGACCGGCGCACGTGCGTTCGCCTGCAACGCCACCGAGCCTGAGAGCGTCGAGCGCCTGTTCGGCCTCGTTGAACGCGAGATCGGCGTGCCCGACGTGGTTGTCTACAATGCCAGCGGCAGGGCCCGCGGCGCCTTCACCGATCTGGTGCCGGCGGATGTGGCGCAAGCTATCGCGGTGAGCGCGTTCGGCGGCTTCCTGGTGGCGCAGCAGGCGGCGACGCGGATGCTGCCGAACAAGCACGGCGCCATCCTGTTCACAGGCGCGTCGGCAAGCGTCAAGGGCTATCCGCAATCCGCACCGTTTGCGATGGGCAAGTTCGCGCTGCGCGGTCTTGCCCAGAGCATGGCGCGCGAATTGTCGCCACAGGGCCTTCATATCGCCCATTTCGTCATCGACGGCGGCATTCGCGGCGCCGCGCGCACCGAGCCCGCCGACCGGCCGGACGCGATGCTCGATCCCGACGCCATTGCCTTCAGCTACTGGAACGTGCTGCAACAGCCGCGCAGCGCCTGGACCTGGGAAATGGAATTGCGGCCCTGGGTGGAGAAGTTTTAGGAGCTGTCATTCCGGGGCGATGCAAAGCATCGAACCCGGTATGACGGTGGCTGGATTGCTTCGTCGCTGCGCTCCTCGCAATGACGGCGTGAATGGAAACGGGGGATTTCCAAATGACAACAACTGAAATCGACACCGGCACCAGCGAATTGCTCTGCGTGGTCCGCGACCGTGTCGCCGTCATCACGCTGAACCGGCCGGAGGTCCGCAACGCGCTATCCGACAACCTGACGCCGGCGCTGCGCACGATGATAAAAACCTGCGGCGAGAATCCGGACGTCGGCGCGCTGCTGATCACCGGCGCCGGCACCGCGTTCTGCGCCGGTGGCAACGTCAAGGGCATGGGCGCCCACCGCGACAAGAAAAATCTCGAAATGTCCTATGACGAGAAGGTCGCGGATTTGCAGGAGCGGCAGCGCTTGCTCACTGGCGCGCTGGCCTCGGTGCGCAAGCCGACGATCGCGGCCTTGCC
Source organism: Bradyrhizobium sp. (assembly GCA_028290165.1). Next base: position 1,954 of record JAQGKJ010000566.1, read on the forward strand.
CGGCCCCGCGGTCGGTGCGGGGCTCGCCATCGCCATGGCCTGCGACATCCGTATCGCGGCCGAATCGGCCTTCGTTTCCACCGGCTATCTGCGGGTGGGCTTGAGCGGCGACTATGGCATCGCCTGGCTATTGACGCGGTTGGTTGGGACCGCCCGCGCACGCGAATTGATGTTCACCGCCGACAAGGTCGATGCCCAACGATGCGAGGCGATCGGCCTCGTCAACCGCGTGGTCCCCGACGCCAAACTGCAGGACGAGGCGTTTGCTCTCGCCAAATCGATGGCGGAAGGGCCGACCATCGCGCTGCGCTATATGAAAGACAATCTCGACGAAGCCCTGCTGTTCGATTTCGCAACCGCCCGCGACCATGAGGCCGAACGCCTGATCCGCACCACCACGACTGCGGATCACCGCGAGGCGGTGCAGGCTTTCATCGAGAAGCGCAAAGCGCTGTTCAAGGGGAGCTAGTTCATTCCGCGGCTTCCGCACGCGCGTTGCGCCGGATCACCTGCGGCGGCTGCCCGAAGGTGCGCAGGAAGGCGCGGCGCATGCGGTCGCGATCGGCAAAACCGGTTTGCCGGGCGATCACATCGATCGGATGGCGGCTCTGCTCCATCATCAGCCGGGCGGCCTCGACGCGCAGGTTCTCGATTGCCTTGGCCGGCGATTGGCCGGTCTCGGCGTGGAACGCACGGCTGAACTGGCGTGGACTCAGATGCGCCGCTTCGGCGAGTTGTCGAACCGTCAGCGGCTTTTCGAGATTGCGCTTCGCATAGGCCAGCGCTTGCTGGATGCGGTCGGATTTGGGCTCCAGTTCCAGCAGCGCCGAAAACTGCGACTGGCCGCCGGCGCGGCGGTGATAAACGACCAGCTGCCTGGCCACGCCCCGGACGACCACCGCGCCCAGATCCTTTTCGATCATTGCGAGAGCGAGGTCGATCCCCGCGGTCATCCCGGCCGAGGTCCACACCGGACCGTCGATGATGAAGATACGGTCTGCCTCGACTTTCACTTTTGGGAATCTTGCCTGCAATTCGCGCGCGCGGTTCCAGTGCGTGGTCGCGCGACGGCCATCGAGCAGACCTGCTTCGGCCAGGACGAATGCGCCGGTGCATATCGAGGCGATGCGCCGGGATCGCTCCAGGGCCTGGTGCAGAAATTTGATCACGCCCGGTGTCAACGATCCCGCCACCGCGCTGCCGCCGATCATCAGAGTGTCGAAATTCGTATCGTCGAACGGCTCCGTCGCGACGCCGATGCCGATCGAGCTGCGGACCGACCCGCCGGTCTCGGACAACAGATGCACGTCGTAGACCGGAATGCCGGTCTCCCGATTTGCCATTTCGAAGACCGACAGCGCACTCACACTCAGCATCTGAAAGCCGGGCAAAACGACGAATCCAACGCGCTGCATGAACCGCTCCACAATGTGCTAAAACGCTGGTTATATGACGTTTGAGACAAGCATCGGCAAGGAGAGCCGACCTCGCCCGGATCGAGACCATGCTGAAGACGAACGCGAATATCACGCTGCTCGTGAACAATGCCG
>JAQGKJ010000575.1 GCA_028290165.1 Bradyrhizobium sp.
GCGTCGGAGCCGCAAGCGGTGCCTGTGGACCATTGACTGAAGCAGCCGGGTTCCCCACTTGCCGTACACTGGACTATAATGAGCGGCGGATTCGCGCGCGGGAGAGCATCGATGCCCAACGACACCCGGGAACTGCCGGCAGCCAATGACGGCCTCTCCCGCTTTCTTGGCGGCTCGCCGCTGACGGTGGCATTTCGGCTGATCCTGCTGTCGATCCTGGTCGGCGTCGTGCTCGCAGCGATCGGCTTCGATCCCTGGAATATCCTCAACAGCATCCAGCTGTTGTTTCGGCGGCTGTGGGATCTCGGCTTTGATGCCATCAACTGGCTGTGGCGCTACTTCCTGCTCGGCGCCGTGATCGTGATCCCGATCTGGCTATTGTCGCGGATGTTCGGCGCGCCGCGCGGGCGATAAGGGTTCGTGCGCAGGTAACGTTGTTAGCTCCTCCACAAAAGGTCACGACCGCGCAGGTCTTCGCCATCGCATGCCCTGCGATGGTTGCCAACCTGACGACGCCGCTGATCGGCATCGTCTCGACGATCGCGATCGGGCGGCTGGGCGATGCGACGCTGCTCGGCGGCGTCGCGATCGCGTCGGTGATTTTCGACTGCCTGTTCTGGCTGTTCGCGTTCCTGCGCATGAGCACGGTTGCCTTCACGGCTCAGGCGCTCGGCGCTGACGAGATGCAGGAATTGCGCGCGCTGCTGATCCGGGGCTTTGTCATTGCCGCCCTGATCGGCGCGTGCCTCATTCTCCTGCAAGTACCGCTCGCCGCGATCCTGCTGGAAGCGATGGGCGGCAGCGAGGGCGTCACCCGCGCGGCAAAGACCTACTTCACCATCCGGATCTGGTCGGCGCCGCTGGCGCTCGCCAATTATGTCGTGCTGGGCTGGTTGATCGGACAAGCGCGCGCGAAGCTGGCGCTTGCCGTGCAGGTCGCGATCAACCTCATCAACATGGCGGCGACGGCGCTATTGGTGCTGATGCTGGACGCCGGTATCGGCGGCGCGGCGACTGCCGCGGTCGTCGCCGAAGCTTCCGGGCTCGCGCTCGGCGTCCTGATCGCCCGACGTCTCACCAGCGGACAACCTCGCGTCCCCCGCGCCGCCCTGCTCGATCGCGGCAAGCTTCTGCGCATGCTCTCCGTCAATCGCGACATCATGATCCGCACGGCTTCCCTGATCGCCGTGTTTCTGTTCTTCACCGCGCAAGGCGCGCGCTCGGGTGACGTGACGCTCGCCGCCAATGCCGTCCTCAACAACTTCCTCTTGATCAGCGCGTTCTTTCTCGACGGGCTCGCCAACGCGGCCGAGCAGCTGTGCGGCCGCGCTTACGGCGCGCGCGACCGGGCCGGCTTCTCCAGCGCGGTCCGGCTGGTGATACTCTGGGGAGCGGCCTTCGCGCTTGCGGTGGCCGTTATTTTCGCGGTGTTCGGCCCCGGCCTGATCGACCTCATGACAGCAAGCCAGGACGTTCGCCACAGCGCACGCGCGTATTTGTGGTTCGTGGCGCTGTCTCCGCTGCTCGCCGTGTTCGCCTTCGGCTATGACGGCATCTTCATTGGCGCGACCTGGGCGCGCGAGATGCGCAACCTGATGATGCTTTCACTTGTGATCTTCCTCGCCGCCTGGCTCATGCTGCGCTCGTTCGGCAATGCCGGGCTGTGGGGCGCCTTGCTGGTGCATTATGCCGCGCGCGGCGGGTTGCAGGCGCTGCGTTATCCGGCGATGCTGCGCGCGTCATTCCCTTAGAGGAACCGGACCGATGCAACTGCGATTTGTCGGCTGCGGCGATGCGCTGGGTTCCGGCGGCAGGTCAAACACCTGCTTTCATGTCACCGGCAGCCACGTCAATTTCCTGATCGATTGCGGCGCCTCGTCGCTGCCGGCCCTGAAGCGGCTCGGCATCGCGCGCGAGGACATCGACCTCATCCTCATCACGCATTTTCACGGCGACCATTTCGGCGGACTGCCGTTCCTGCTGCTCGACGCCCAGTTCACGCGCCGGACCCGGCCACTGGTGATCGCCGGACCCGAAGGCATCGGGACCCGGCTGACGCAGGTGATGGAAGCGCTGTTTGAGAATTCATCGAAAACAAAACAGCGTTTTGATCTTTCGCTCGTTGCACTCAGGCCTGAGGAAACGCGCACCTTCGGCGCGGTAAAGATCACGCCGTTTCCGGTGGTGCACGGGGAATCCGGCGGGCCGTTTTTGGCCTATCGCGTCGAGGCTGGGGGCCGCGTCATCGCCTATAGCGCCGACACCGAATGGACGGAGACGCTGGTCCCCTTGGCGCGCGATGCCGACCTGTTCATCGCGGAAGCCTATTATTACGACAAGGTGGTGAAGAACCACCTCAGCCTGAAGACGCTGGAGGCACATCTGCCCGAGATAAACCCGAAGCGGCTGGTGCTCACCCATATGAGCGACGACATGCTGGGCCGGCTGGATACGCTCAGCTACACCGCGGCAAGCGACGGCATGGTCATCGAGGTCTAGCTGACCGGCCAGTCTTCGGCGGTGATGGTCGCGGCATCGGCGCCGACGATCTCCGACAGCGAGTCGCGCCCCGTTCGCAACAGCGTCGAGGCGAGATCATTCTTGATATCGTCAACCAGCCCAAGGCCTTTGTAGATCAGCGCCGAATAAAGCTGGATCAGGCTGGCGCCGGCGCGGATTTTTGTCAGTGCCGCGCCGCCGCTATCGATGCCGCCGACGCCTATCAGGGGAAACGCGCCCTCGGCGCGCACATAGGTCTCGGCCACCATCCGCGTCGACAGCCGAAACAGCGGCCTTCCCGACAATCCGCCCTGCTCCCTGGCGCGCGCCAGTTCGCGCAAGGTCGAGGGCCGCGCCAAGGTGGTGTTGGCCACGATCATGCCGTCGACGCGGCGCGAGCGGGCGATGTGGACGACATCGTCGAGCTCGGCGAGACTGAGATCCGGCGCGATTTTCAGCAGCACCGGCGAGTCGCCGGCATTCTGGCGCACCCGCTCGCGGGCGTCGATCACCTTGGCCAGCAGATCGTCGAGGGCTGCAGCGTGCTGCAGGTTGCGCAGGCCTGGCGTATTCGGCGAGGAGACGTTGACGGTGAAATAGCTCGCCACCGGCGCGAACGCTTCGATCAGTTTCACGTAATCGGCGATGCGATCGGCGGAATCCTTGTTGGCCCCGACGTTGACGCCGAGGATACCGGTCAGATGCGCGCGCCCGGCCAGCCGCCGCAGCACCGCTTCCGCGCCGTCATTGTTGAAGCCCAGCCGGTTGATCACCGCCTCGTCGCGCTCGAGCCGAAACAGCCGCGGCCGCGCATTGCCACCTTGCGGCTTCGGCGTCACGGTCCCGATCTCAACAAAACCGAAGCCGAGACGCAGCAATGCATCCGGCACCTCCGCGTTCTTGTCGAAGCCTGCGGCCAAGCCGACCGGATTGGGAAAATTCAGGCCGAACGCCCGCACCGCCAGTTTTGCATCGTCCGGCCGCGGCCGCGTCGGCGGCAGCAGCCTCAGGCCCTGGACCGCCAGGCGGTGCGCGTCTTCCGGATCGAACCAGCGCAATAGCGGCAGCGAGAAGGCATCGAAAGCGCGGATCACGGCGCTAACTCCGGGATGTCGTGAGTGCCGTCGGACCGCGCCGGCATGTCGCACACCGCGATGACCGCGCCGAGATCGAGTTCGCCATAGAGATGCGGAAACAGCTCGTCGTTGCGCGAGCGTTCCCAGCGCAGCCGCTCGCCCAGCGCGTCGGCATCGACCTCGATCAGGAACAACCCCCTCTCGCCGGCAAAATGCTTCCTCGCCGTCTCCGCCACCTGCGAGGCGAGAGAGAAGTGAATAAAGCCGTCGCGCGCGTCGTCGGCGCTGCCGCGGTACACCCCTTGCCGCTCGGCCTCGCGCCAGGCCGAAGCGGAACAAATTTTGTAGATGCTGGGCACGTGCGCCGGAGTCCTGCTTGTTGCTTGAGTCTCTTGGGCTTTTCCCGGAATTTCCGGATCTCGCGCCGACCGTATCGGCGCACTCCGCGCACTTCAAGGGTCGCATTCAGGCAGCTGCGACACGATTGCGAAACCCGCTCGATTGCGGCAATAATTCCTAAATCCCGACAGGCTGAACCATGGCCAAACAGCCAAAAGCACAGAGGATGCTGACCCACGGCCAGATCTGGACCGCGCTGGACCGGCTTGCCGAACGCTCCGGATTATCGCCTTCGGGGCTCGCCAAACGCGCCGGGCTCGATCCCACCACCTTCAACAAATCCAAACGCATCACCCCCGAGGGCCGCGAACGCTGGCCTTCCACCGAATCGGTGGCCAAGGCGCTCGCCGCGACCAACAGCTCCATCGACACTTTCGTGCAGCTGATCGGCGACGGCGCGTGGGCGGCCCAGTCGGTGCCGCTGCTCGGCTTCGCCCAGGCGGGCGCCGACGGATCTTTCGACGACAGCGGTTTTCCAAGCGGCAAGGGCTGGGATAAAGCGGCGCTGCCGTCAGCCCATGACGAGCATGCTTATGCGCTGGAGATTTCCGGCGACCAGATGAAGCCCGTCTATCGCGACGGCGACATCATCGTGGTGTCACCGGGCACGCCGATCCGGCGCGGCGACCGCGTGGTGGTGAAGACGCAAGCCGGCGAGGTGATGGTCAACGAGCTGAAGCGCCGGACTGCGAAAACGCTGGAGCTGCAATCGCTCAATCCGAGCCAGCCCGACCGCACGCTGGCGGCTGCTGACGTCGAATGGATCGCGCGGATCGTCTGGGCGAGCCAGTAGGCACCAAACCGTCATTGCCGGGCGTGACCCGGCAATCCATCGATCCACAAGAGTCCTGTGAAGAATGATGGATGCGCGGGTCAAGCCCGCGCATGACGAGATGAGCAAATCGCCGAGCTACGACGCGTAATCCGGCTCCTTGCGGTCGAGGACGCGCTTCAATGCGTCGAAGTGGCGCTGGGCCGGGGTTGGACCCTCGTAGAGACCGGCCCCGCCGATGTCGCGCTTGGTCTTTTCGACCACGGCTTCAGGGAGCTGTTTTAAGGGCTGTCCCGTCCACATCGCGTAGATCTGAACCTGCGCCGCGCGTTCGATGTAATAAAGCCGGTCATAGGCATCCGCGACCGTGCTGCCGACCGTGCTGATCCCATGATTGGCCATGAACAACACGCTCTTGTCGCCGATCACCTTTGCAAGGCGAGCGCCTTCGGCGGGATCGAGCGCCGGGCCGGCGTATTCGTCATCATAGGCAATCTCGCCCATCATCCCGACCTCGGTCTGGCCGATCTCCTTGATGCGCGGGTCCTCCAGACGCGTCAGCGCGCTCGCATAGGGCATGTGGGTATGGAACACCGCCTTGGCCTGCGGCAGCGCCTTGTGGATCGGCGCATGGATGCAGTAGCAGGAGCGTTCGACGTCGCCGGCGCCGCGCTTGCTCTTGCCGTCGTCGATGCCGACTTCCATGAAGCAAGAGGCCGTCACCTCGGACCAATGCGTCCCGAACGGGATCTGGTAGTAGCGGTCGCTGCGGCCCGGCACCACGAGGGTCAGGTGATTGAAGATTCCCTCGCTGAAACCGTGCATGTAGGCCAGCCGGTGCGCAGCCGCGAGATCGACCCGCGCCTGCCACTCCTCGGCGCTGTAATCTCCAAGCGTTTGCGGCGAAACCCTGAACTGCATGGGTATGCTCCCTTGTTGTCGTCCGCACCCGCTTCAGTGGGCTTGGATCGTTTCTTGTTGTACAGGGCATTGTAGCGCATTTTAACGCCGCCGTCATTGCCGGGCTTGACCCGGCAAGATCGATGCGCGGGTCAAGCCCTAGCGTGACGAGCATTGCTTATTCATGCATGCGTATCGCGGCACGACGTGGGCACCTTCTCCCACAAGGGGAGAAGGGAAGTAGCCGCCCCTACCCCGACCGCGCCAGTGCGCCGTCGATCATGGTCACCGAATTTGCCAAGCCATACACCGCGACGAACGAGCCAAATCGCGGGCCTTTTTCCTGACCGAGCAGCACCTGATAGAGCATGTTGAACCAGTCGAGCGAGACGCCGGGCCGGCCGTCCTTGCCCTTCTTGACCGGATCCAGGAACGGCTCGCGCCGGCCGATCTCGTAAACCACGTTCTGGATCTCTTCCGCGGTGGAGTTCGCCGGCAATTGCGATAGCGCATCGCGCAGATCCTGCAGCGCGGCGCGTTCGGTATCGGTCGGCTCGCGAAACTTTTTCGTCGGCGCGACAAAATCGCGATAGTAGTTGATGGCGTAGCCGACCATCGCATCGAGCTTGGGATGGGTTTGCGGCGTGACGCCGGGGCGATAGCGCCCGATGAAACCCCACAAGGTTGCGGCGTTCTCCGCGTTCGACGACGACACCAGCGTCAGCAGCAACTGGAACGTCACGGGCATGTCCGCTGCGGGCGGATGGCCTGCGTGGATGTGCCAGACGGGATTCTGTAGCTGCTGCCGCGCATCCTGCCGCGGAAAGCCCTCGAGAAACTGCTGGTAGTCGTCGACGTTGCGCGGGATCACGTCGAAATACAAACGCTTCGCCGACTTCGGTTCGCGATACATGAATAGCGACAGCGATTCCGGCGACGCATAGCGCAGCCATTCGTCGATGGTGAGTCCGTTGCCCTTCGACTTCGATATCTTCTGGCCCTGCTCGTCGAGGAACAGCTCGTAGATGAATGGCTCCGGCGGCATGCCGCCGAGCGCCGCGCAAATCTTGCCCGAGAGTTTGACCGAATCGATGAGATCCTTGCCGGCCATCTCATAGTCGATTCCGAGCGCGAACCAGCGCATCGCCCAGTCCGGCTTCCATTGCAGCTTGCAATGCCCGCCGGTAACCGGCAGCGTGATGCGCTCCTTTGTTTCGGGATCGTCATAGGAGATGGTGCCGGCCTTCACATCATGCTCGACGATCGGCACGTAGAGCACCTCGCCGGTGCGGGGAGAAATCGGCAGGAACGGCGAGTAGCTCGCCGCGCGCTCTTCGCGCAGCGACGGCAGCATGATCGCCATCACTTGCTCAAGGCGCTCCAGCACGCGCATCAGCGCCGCGTCGAATTTTCCCGACTTGTAATATTCGGTTGAGCTGGCGAATTCGTAGTCGAAGCCGAAGGTGTCGAGAAACGCGCGCAGCCGCGCATTGTTATGCGCGCCGAAACTGTCATGGGTGCCGAACGGATCCGGCACCCGGGTCAGCGGTCTGCCGAGATGCTGCGACAGCATCTCCTTGTTCGGCACATTGTCCGGCACCTTGCGCAGGCCGTCCATGTCGTCGGAGAACGCGATCAGCCGGGTCCTGATCTTGTCCTCGGTGAGAACGCGAAACGCGTGGCGCACCATGGTGGTGCGCGCGACCTCGCCGAAGGTACCGATATGCGGCAGCCCGGAGGGCCCATAGCCGGTCTCGAACAGAACCTCGTCCTTCGGTTTCTTCTTCAGCCGCGCGACAATCGCCTTTGCCTGCTCGAACGGCCAGGCGTTGGATTGTTCGGCGAGCGCGCGCAATTCGCTCGGACTCGGAAGATCGATCGTGGACATCAAGGGGGTCGCTCCGGGCCAGGAAGCTGGCCTGCTTATAATATAGCCGTCATTGCGAGCGAAGCGAAGCAATCCATAAGGCGACAAAGCAAGTGTGGATTGCTTCGTCGCTTCGCTCCTCGCGACGGTCAAATCCCTAAAACGGGCTCACCGAAAAATAGCGCAGCCACAGATCGGTATAACGGCCTTTTTCCCAGACCCGGAACAGCGCCCAATTCAACGCCTGCCGCAACAAATCGTTGCCCTTGCGCACGGCTATCCCGATGCCCTCGCCGAAATAGCGGCTCTCGACGAACGGGCCGCCCGAGAACGCGCAGCATTCGCCAGAGTCAGTGCCGTTGATCCAGAACGCCAGCGAGATCGCGTCGCCAAAGATGAAATCGACCTCGCCGCGTCGCAACGCCAGCCGCAGTGCGTCGTCGTTCGGATAGGAGTGCAGTTCGGCGTCGGTGAACATCGCCTTGAGATAGGCCTCATGCGAGGAGCCGGCGATAGCGCCGACTTTCTTGCCTTCGAGATATTCGGGACGGATCTCCGGCATGACAGCGTCGCGCCGCGACACGAACCGCGCCGGCGCCCGGTAATAGGGATCGGTGAAATCGACCCGCGCCCGCAGCTGCGGCGTCACCGCAAGCGAAGCGATGATGGCATCGCCGCGGTTGCTGGCGATCGCATCGAGCAGCGTCTCGAACCGCCGCATCTGGATCGTACAGGTGACCTTGATCTCCTCGCAAAGCTGCCGCGCCAGATCGACATTGAAGCCCGCCGGATTGCCATCGGGCCCGGTGAAGTTGAACGGCGGATAATCGGTCTCGGTCAGAAACCGGATTACGGTAATACGCGACAGGTCGGGCCGGTCCGGCCGCCGCCGTGGGTCCCAGAAGCCGGGCACAGCCTGCGGCGCCGCCTCGGAGCCGGGTTTTGCGGTGCTTTGGGCGCGCGCCGCGCCGCCGGGCAGTTCGGCCATAACCAGCAGCGCGCCCAGCAAAAATCCCGCGATCGCCAGGATGGCGCGGAATGTTCGAAGCGTTGTTCCGTCTGTGGGTGAAATGATCGGGGGGTGCATCGCCAGCGGTTTTCTTAAGAAGTCGAGGGCCTTATAGACCATCCGGCCGATAACGCGAATGTCGTTTGGGTCTGGAGCCCGCCGCTCAGAGGTACCGCTTCAGATCGGCCGCGGCTTCCTCGGGCGTCCGTTTGAGGTTGAACGGCGAGACGAACTTGCCGTCGCGATCCATCAGATAGATCAGCGCGGTGTGATCCATGGTGTAGTCGCCATCCTTCAGCGGTACCTTCCGGGCATAGACCCGGTAGACGGAAAGCACTTTTGCGATCTGGTCGGGATTGCCGGTCAGGCCCTCCAGATGCGGATCAAAACTCGACAGATAGTCCTTCATCGCCGCTGACGTGTCGCGCTCGGGATCGACCGAGATGAAATAGGCGTTGACGCGGTCGGCATCCTTGCCCAGCGCTTTGAGCACCTCGGAAATCTCGAACAGCGACGTCGGACAGATATCGGGGCAATGGGTGAAGCCGAAGAAGATCAGCGTCGGGCGGCCCTGCAGGTTCTTGTCGGTCACGGTCTGGCCGGCCTGGTCGGTCAGCTGGAACGGCCCGCCGATCGCGGCAGGCGCTGCCACATGTTTCAATCCGCCCAGCACCCACAGCATCAGCACCAGGCCAACCACAAGGCTACCGGCGAAAGCTGCAACAATGACCAGCGGACGGGTAGTCCGATCCATCATGAATTCCTTATGTTTCGGATCAGAAGCACGCCGAAATACCAGACGCGATCATCTCGAAGAACACCGCCGTCCCGTAATAAAACCACAGCGCCACCGTGCCGAGCAGCAACGCAGCACCGAGACCCGTACCGGCCAGGACCAGCGCCGGTATGCCCCTGCGCGCCGGCACGACGGCGGGGATTTCCTGATGCGTGGAAATGGGCTGAGCCATGGCGACCATCTGAACGGACAGGCTCCGACGGGCGTTGCCGCCAATCGCTGTCCTAAGGGTGTTCAGATAGAGCCAGTCGCGCTGCCGGGCAAGCGCCGCGGCGGCGCTCCCGATCACGTCAAGCTGATAAGGATAGCTATTTCAGTGGTATGACGAGGCCTGGGCGTCGAGGTAGCAGGGCTTGTACATGCTCATCAGCTGCTTGCCGCGCAGGAAGATCATGTGCGGGGTCAGCCCGCCGCGCGCGGCGATCCAGCGCCGGATCGGCGAGGGATACATCGAATACAGCATCTGGGTGGCTTCAGGATTGGTGACGGCACGGCCGTTGGCGCCAAAATCCCACGCCGCGTGGAAGCCCAGATTGGCATGCGAGGTCACGCAGATCTTGTCGTGGGGAACCGCGCCGAGAATGATGGTGCAGGCCGAGGCGCAGAGGCCGTCGATGATGACGGTCTCGCCGGAACTGCGCAGGCCCTGGTATCTGTCGACGTAGGTTCCGATCCGTCCGCCGCGATCCTCGCCGATCCGAACCACCGCATGGCTCGCCCCCACGCCGGCCAGCAAGAGAACCGCCGCAAGCAACCCCGTCAGAAGTTTCATGTCCTGCCCCAGTCCAAACCTGTCGAAGCCGAATCTGTTCTCATTGAGTGATGCAAGATGGTGGCCAGCGTGTTGCGAGATCGCGATTTTGTCCAGATGCCGGGGGTGGCTCAAAACAAATTCAAATCAAGTGTTGCATGCGCGCTGCACCTTTCGGCCCGAGGGTCCCAAACTGGAACAAGTTAACGTTTCCCTGTGCACGGCTGCCACTCCAAATCTCCGACTCAAAGCAAAACTGCCACTCAAAGCGGCGCTTTGCCGTTGACCGAGGCAAACGCCACAGGCTTCAATCCCCCTCCTGAGGGCGCATGATCTTCACGCCAAACCGCCCACACTTTGGCGGATCATGCGCTATTGCGGGAAATTCAATGGCCGACGATGCGGACGTAATTGTGGTCGGCGGAGGCCTCGCGGGCCTCGTCGCCGCGACGGAAATTGCCGACGCCGGCAAACGCGTCATCGTGGTCGACCAGGAAGGCGAGCAAAGCCTCGGCGGCCAGGCCTTCTGGTCGTTCGGCGGATTGTTCCTGGTGGACAGCCCCGAACAGCGCCGGCTCGGCATCAAGGACAGTTTTGACCTCGCGCTGCAGGACTGGATCGGTTCGGCCGGTTTTGATCGCGACGAGGATCTTTGGCCGAGGCGCTGGGCGGAAGCCTACGTGGCGTTCGCCGCCGGCGAGAAGCGAAGCTGGCTCCGCGCCATGGGCCATCGTATCTTCCCGATCGTCGGCTGGGCCGAGCGCGGCGGCTACGACGCCATGAGCCACGGCAATTCGGTGCCGCGCTTTCATGTCACCTGGGGCACCGGCCCCGGCGTGGTGGAGCCGTTCGAGCGCCGCGCGCGCGAAGCGCAGGCAAGCGGCCGCCTGACGTTCCGCTTCCGCCATCGCGTCGATGCTCTCACTATCACCAACGGCGCTGTCGATGGCGTCACCGGCGCGGTCCTCGAGCCTGATAGCGTCGGGCGCGGCAAGAGCAGCTCGCGAAAAGTCACCGGCGATTTTGCGCTGCGCGCGCCAGCCGTGATCGTCGCCTCCGGCGGCCTCGGCGGCAATCATGATCTGGTGCGGCAGAACTGGCCGAAGCGGCTTGGGGATGCGCCAAAGAACATGATCTCCGGCGTGCCTGAACATGTCGATGGCAGGATGATCGGCATTACCGAAGCCGCAGGCGCCCGGCTGATCAACCGCGACCGGATGTGGCACTATGTCGAGGGCATCAGGAACTGGAATCCGATCTGGCCGCGCCACGGTATCCGCATTCTGCCCGGGCCGTCCTCGATGTGGTTCGACGCCACCGGCACGCGGCTGCCCTCGCCGCTGTTTCCCGGCTCCGACACGCTCGGCCAGCTGCATTACATCATGTCGACCGGCTACGATTATTCGTGGTTCGTGCTGACCCAGAGCATCATCAAGAAGGAGTTTGCACTGTCAGGCTCCGAACAAAACCCTGACCTCACGGGAAAAAGCTGGCTGATGACGGCCAGGCGCGCCACTAACAAGGGCGCGCCCGCGCCGGTGGAAGCATTCAAGGCCAAGGGCGCGGATTTCATCGTGCGCGACAATCTCGCCGATCTCGTCAGCGCCATGAACGCGCTCAGCGGCGATAACCTCCTGAAACTCGAATATCTGAAGGTCCAGATCGAGGCGCGCGACCGCGAGATCGAAAACGCTTACGTCAAGGATACGCAGGTGATGAACATCCACAACGCGCGAAAATATATCGGCGACCGGCTGATCCGCACCGCAAAGCCGCACCGGATTCTCGATCCCGCGCAGGGACCGCTGATCGCGGTGAAACTCAACATCCTGACCCGCAAGACACTGGGCGGCTTCGAGACCGACCTCGACTCGCGGGTGTTCGGCCATGACGGCAAGATCATGCCGGGACTTTATGCCGCCGGCGAAGCGGCCGGCTTTGGCGGCGGCGGCATGCACGGCTATCGCTCGCTGGAAGGCACGTTCCTCGGCGGCTGTCTGTTCTCAGGCCGCAATGCCGGCCGCGCGGCGGCGAAGGCTGTGGGATAAGAAACGCAGATTTCGGATGTGAAAAAAAGCCCCGCGAGGTTCGCGGGGCTTTCGAGGTTTCCGTTAGTGGTGCAGATGGATTGACCAATAGCCGCCACCGACGACGACCAACATGGTCGGGATATCCCACAGCAAAGGTACTGGCATGGTGACCTCCCATCGTCAGTCGTCAATCGCGATCATGCTCTTTGATAATGACCCTGTTTGAGGGCTCTTCGCGCTCTTTCTTGATGATGGTCGTATGCTCGCGCGGCTCATTCTCCCTCTTGATGATCGTGGTGCGGTCCCGGTCGCGATCATGCGACTCGCCCACCGTCACGCCGGCCCCGACGGGTCCCACGCCGACGCCAATTCGCGCGTCCTCCGCATTCGCAGCAGGTACAGCAAGGCTGATGCCTGCTGCCGCAGCCAGTACAATGGCTAGTTTCATCGTTTCCTCCAGAATAACTGCCCAACCGACAATGCCCTGCATAGCGCCCTAGTTCCTGGCGGACCGCCGAACCGAGGGCTAACAAATAGTCGCCGCTGGCGGGAACCTATTTGCGTTTTCCGCATCCAACCGGTCAGCAGCATCGTGTTATCATACCGAGGGAAGTCATCATGCCTCATGCCCAAGCACCGCAAGTCGCGCCCCTCGGACCCGCCGATGCCGAATTGGTCCGGCGCGCCCGCGGACGCGACGAGGCGGCCGTTCGCGCGATCATGACATCGAACAATCGCCGGCTTTACCGGATTGCCCGGGGAATCCTGCGCAACGACAGCGAGGCCGAGGACGTGGTGCAGGAAACCTATGTCCGCGCGTTCACGCATCTCGAGGATTTCCGCGGCGACTCAAGTTTCGCGACCTGGCTCGCGCGCATCACCATCAACGAGGCCTTGGGCCGGTTGCGCCGTGAGCGGCCCGGGGTCGAATGGACGTCGCTGCCATCAGGCACCCTCGAAGCCCAGATCATCCAGTTTCCCCTTTCGGCGATATCCGAGGACCCGGAAAAATCCATGGCACAGCGTGAGATTCAGCATGTCGTCGAGCACGCGATCGATGAGCTGCCCGAGGCCTTTCGCATCGTCTTCATCACCCGCGTGATCGAAGGAATGAATGTCGAGGAGACCGCGGATATTCTCGGGCTAAAGCCGGAGACGGTGAAAACCAGGCTGCACCGCGCCCGCGCCATGCTGCGGAACAATGTCGAGAAGAAAATCGGCCCCGTGGTCCTGGACGCATTTCCGTTTGCCGGCAAGCGCTGCGAACGCCTGACCGAGGCGGTGTTGATGCGGCTCAGCAGAATCGCATAATTTTCGGGAACCTCTGCGTCCGTGCGCCATCCAACTCCTGTGCAACCAACAATGCCCGGCGGGGCGACACAGGAGTATCAACCATGTTCGTTCGATTGAGCGCGGCGATCGCCGCGGTGAGCCTGTTGAGCGGTGCGGCCCTTGCACAAGGCGCCAAGCCGACCGACCCGCAAATCGCGCACATCGCCTACACCGCAGGCGTCATCGATATCGCTGCCGCGAAACAGGCGCTGGCGAAAACCGGCAACAAGGACGTCAAGGCGTTCGCGGAAGACATGGTGCGCGACCATGAAGCCGTGAACAAGCAGGCGCTGGATCTGGTGAAGAAGCTCAAGGTCACGCCCGAAGACAACGATACCAGCAAGACCCTGTCGAAGAACGCCGCCGACAAGCTCGCCGAACTCGCCAAGCTGAAGGGCGCGGAGTTCGACAAGG
>JAQGKJ010000584.1 GCA_028290165.1 Bradyrhizobium sp.
GGGCCCTACAGCGACTTCAGCAATACCGATGGCTTCGGAAAGGAATGCACCCAGGCGCGCGATCTCGGCTTCGACGGCAAGACGCTGATCCATCCGGGCCAGATCGTGGCTTGCAACGCGATCTTCACCCCGCCGGCGGAAGAGATCGCGCAAGCCCGCAAGATCATCGCAGCCTTCGAGCGACCCGAAAACGCCTCGCGCGGCGCGATCCAGATCGACGGACAGATGGTGGAACGGCTGCACGCCGATATGGCCCGGCGCACGATCGCGATCGCGGACGCGATCGTCGCGATGGGGAATTGAACGATTGTAGAATGGGTGGAGCGCAAGCGATACCCATCAGACGCATCGACAAAAGATGATGGGTATCGCTGCGCTCAACCCATCTACCACCCGCCAAATCGGTCCGCCGCCCAGGCATAGAGGCTGCCGGCGAGGGGCGGCTGGTTGCCGCGGCCCTTCGGCGAAATATGAAGCCCGATGATCTCGGGATCGCCGATCAGCGCGGAAAAATCCGATGGTTCGAAAAAGCGCTTCGGTTCGGCGTGCACCGCGTAAAACGATTTCCTCGGCAGGGCGTAGTGCAGTTCGCCGGCGCGGCGGGCGAGCGCGGTCAGCGCCGCCGGGCCAAAGATCGCGACGCGGATATCGGAGAGACGGCTCGATCCGCCGCGCAGTCTGCGCAGCGCGAAGGTCAGGCGATGCCGCAGCGCCAGCCAGTCCGGCGTCAATTCATCCTGCCGCATCAGTGCGGCAAACGCCGCCACGATCGGATCGGCCGCCGGCAGATAGAGCACCGAATTGCCGAGCTGGCGTGGCCGCTCCCACGCGAAAAAAGGTTTTGCGGGATCGATCTCGACCGGTTTCAAAAGCAGCACGTCGGCATCGAGCCACAGGCCGGCACCACGCGCCATCAGCCGCATCCGGAAGAAATCCGAGAACTGCAAGATGGTCCAGTCGCGCCATGAGCCGTCCGGCTGCGGCGGGCGCAGTTTTTCGGAGAACGCATGCGTCAGGATCGCTTCGGCCTCTGCGCTGCCGACGCCATCCGGCAATCCTGCGATAGGCTCGAAACTGTAGACGGTGACCTTATGACCCGCCGCCACCTGCGATCGCAGGCACGTCAGCCTGAGCGCATCGAGCGGGCCGTGCCAGAAGGTGACGATTTCGGGCAGCATCCGTCACCTTCAAAGCGTTTTCAAGCGAAGTGGAGGCCGGTTCGCGTGAAGAAAACGCGCCAAACAAAAGACTCAAGGGCGCGATCAGGCCCAGGCGCGCGCGGTCTTCGCTTTGGCTTCGTACGCGTCGATCGAGGCCTTTTTCTCCATCGTCAGCCCGATGTCATCGAGGCCGTTCATCAGGCAGTGCTTGCGGAACGGGTCGATCTCGAATTTCACTGTGCCGCCGTCGGGGCCGCGGATTTCCTGATTGGCAAGATCGATCGACAGCGTCGCATTGGCGCCGCGCTCGGCATCGTCGAACAATTTGTCGAGGTCTTCCTGCCTGACGCGGATCGGCAGGATGCCGTTCTTGAAGCAGTTGTTGTAAAAAATATCGCCGAATGAGGTCGAGATCACGCAGCGGATGCCGAAATCCAAGAGCGCCCATGGCGCGTGTTCGCGGCTCGAGCCGCAGCCGAAATTGTCGCCCGCGACCAGGATTTTGGCGTTGCGGTAGGCCGGCTTGTTGAGGATGAAACCCGGGTTCTCGCTGCCGTCGTCCTTGTAGCGCTGTTCCGAGAACAGCCCCTTGCCAAGGCCGGTGCGCTTGATGGTCTTCAGATACTGCTTCGGGATGACCATGTCGGTATCGACATTGATGATCTTCAACGGCGCCGCAACGCCTTCCAGCGTGGTGAACTTGTCCATCGATCGCACTTCTTGTTGGCTTGAGGTTCTCAAGGAAAAGCGTGGTGTGGTTTATCGCGAATGGCGCCGGCGTTAAAGGGGCAAATTTGCCTGCCAGATCACCCTAATCGGCTTGCGCCTCGATCGCTTCCATATCGTCGTCCGATAACCCGAAATGGTGGCCGATCTCGTGGATCAGCACGTGGCGGACGATATGGCCCAGCGCCTCGTCATGTTCCGCCCAGTAATCCAGGATCGGCCGGCGGTAGAGCCAGATCATGTTGGGCAGCCGCGCGATGTCGTCGTTGCTGCGGAACGGCAGGCCGACGCCGACGAACAGGCCGAGCAGGTCGAATTCGCTCTCCGCCTCCATCTCGTCCAGCACCTCGTCGGTCGGAAAATCGTCGACGCGGATGATCACACCCTCGCACAGGTCGCGGAAGGTTTTTGGCAGGCGCTCGAAGATCTCGTGCGCCATGGCCTCCATTTCGGCAAGCGAGGGCGCTTTGGCTTTGGTCCACATTTCGCCTGTTTAGCGCGTGTTTCGTCGTCGTAACAGGGTTTGTGGCGGAGCTGCAGTTGACGTTGGCGCGGCAATCGAAGACGTTGCGTCCCTACGGGTTCATGGTGGGCGGTGATGATGCGGATCGGGACAGCGGC
>JAQGKJ010000603.1 GCA_028290165.1 Bradyrhizobium sp.
CGAGCGCGTGCGCGACCATGGTGGCGATATCTTTGCCGCGATCCGGCAGAAGGATCTGATCGTCCATCACCCCTACGAATCCTTCGACGTCGTCGTGCAGTTCCTGCAACAGGCCGCCCGCGACCCCGATGTCGTCGCCATCAAGCAGACGCTCTATCGCACCTCGAACAACTCCCCGATCGTACGCGCGCTGGCGGAGGCCGCAGAGGCCGGAAAATCGGTGACGGCGCTGATCGAACTCAAGGCGCGGTTCGATGAAGAAGCCAACATCCGCTGGGCACGCGACCTCGAGCGCGCCGGCGTGCAGGTCGTGTACGGGTTTATCGAGCTGAAGACCCACGCCAAGCTGTCGCTGATCGTACGCCGCGAGGGCGGCAGCCTCACGACCTATGTCCATACCGGGACCGGGAACTATCATCCGGTGACCGCGCGCATCTACACCGATTTGTCCTATTTCACCTCCGATCCGATCATCGGGCGCGACGCCGCGCGGGTCTTCAACTACATCACCGGCTATGCGGAACCGAGCGACATCGAGAAGATGGCGGTGTCGCCGCTCACTTTGCGCAAGCGCATGCTCGAACACATTCACGGCGAGACCAGCCATGCCCGTCACGGCCGGCCGGCGGCCATCTGGATGAAGATGAATTCGCTGGTCGACCCCGACATCATCGACGCCCTCTATGAAGCCTCCCAGGCCGGCGTGTCGATCGAGCTCGTGGTTCGCGGAATTTGCTGCCTGCGGCCGGGCATTTCCGGGCTGTCCGAGAATATCCGCGTCAAATCGATCATCGGCCGTTTCCTCGAACATGGCCGAATCTACTGCTTCGGGATGGGACAGGGCCTGCCGTGTACAAAAGCTGTTGTGTATATCTCGTCTGCCGACATGATGCCGCGCAACCTCGACCGCCGTGTCGAAATCCTCTGTCCGCTGCAAAATCCCACGGTACATCAGCAGGTTCTCGAACAGATCATGGTCGCAAACCTCAAGGATACCGAGCAAAGCTGGCAGTTGTTGCCGGACGGGTCGTCAACGCGTATGAAGGCCGCGAAGGGCGAGGAGCCGTTCAACCTGCATAATTACTTCATGACGAATCCGAGTCTGTCAGGCCGTGGAAAGTCGCTTAAGGAATCTTCGCCGCGCCGCCTCACGCGCCGAACCGAGCGTCAGCATTCGTCATAAGGGGACTTTGCGGTGAAGCGGCCGCGCAAACGCGCATCCAGCGTCGCGGTCATCGACATCGGTTCGAACTCGGTTCGTCTCGTCGTCTATGAGCAGATGGCGCGCAGCCTGGTCACGATCTTCAACGAGAAGACGCTGTGCGGCCTCGGCCGCGAGGTCCAGACCACCGGGCTGCTGGCGCCGGACGCCGTCGCCAAGGCGCTGACGTCGCTGCGGCGTTTTCGCGCGCTATGCCGGGTGATGAAGGTCGGGCGCGTGCACGCGATCGCCACCGCCGCCTGTCGCGACGCCAGCAACGGCCCCGATTTCATCGCCAAGGCCGAGCGCATCTGCGGCGTCAGAATAGAAATCCTGTCGGGCCCGCGTGAAGCCAACCTTTCCGCGCTCGGCGTCGTGTCGGGCATTCACAAGCCGGACGGCATCGTCGGCGATCTCGGCGGCGGTTCGCTGGAACTGATCGGCGTGCACGGCAACCGCGTCAGCGGCGGCGTGACGCTGCCGCTCGGAAGCCTGGCGCTGCAGGATTTATCGCATAAATCGCTCAAGCGCGCCGAGCGTATCGTCAGGACCGAACTTTCCGACGTTGCCCAGCTCAAGGCCGGGCGCGGCCGCGCCTTTTACGCGGTCGGAGGAACGTGGCGGGCGCTGGCGCGCATCCACATCATCCAGAGCGAATACCCGCTGCGGGTGATGCACGGCTATTCGATACCGGCACAGGACGCGCTCGATTTTGCCCGGCGCCTGCGCCGTCTGGTAACGGCGGACATGCTGGCCGACATCGAAGTCGTCGCCGATGCGAGACGGCCGCTATTGGCCTATGCGGCGCTCGTTCTCGAATACATCATCCGGGTCGCCAAGCCGAAGACCATTGTGTTCTCGACCTTCGGGGTGCGCGAAGGCCTGCTTTACGCCAGGCTGCCGGCGACCGAGCGCGCCAAGGACGGATTGATTTGTGCGGCACAGGAGCTGAACGAGCTGTTGTCGCGATCCGCGCGCCATGCCCAGGAACTGATCGAATGGACCGATCGTCTGGTGCGGGTCGTGAGGCTGCGGGAGACCGACGAGGATCGCCGGCTGCGCCACGCCGCCTGTCTTTTATCCGACATTGGATGGCGGGTGCATCCAGACCATCGCGGCGAGGAGACGCTCAACCTCATCACCAATGGGAATTTTGGCTCGATCAGCCACCAGGGCCGGGTGTTTGTCGCGCTGTCGGTGTTTTATCGCTATGCCGGCTTGAGCGTGCAAAATGAACCACCCGCGATCATTCGGGAGCTGGTGCCGCCGGCCATGATCGAGCGCGCGCGGGTTCTCGGCGCGGCATTTCGTGTCGCCCATCTGATATCGGCGGCGCGGCCCGGCGTGTTGCCGGCAACCCACTTCCGAAGCCGGGGCCGCAAGCTGATGCTGGTGTTCGAGCACAGAATGGTCGATCTCGTCGCCGATCGCGTCGGCAGCCGCTTCAAGCAGCTGGCGCGGCTGCTCGCCCGCTCCGGATCGATCGTCAGGCGCTAGGGTTCCGTTCGTTTACGGCTGGTCGGCGCGCTGAGCCACCTCGACGGCCGCCGGCAGCGCGATCTCTTCGAGATGCTGCAGCTTGCGCTTCCGCCAAATCGATCCCACGACCAGCACGGCGATCGCACCCAGCACCGAAGCTGTGTATTCGATGAGATCGCCGTCCAGGCTGAAGTGCGGCGAGGCGCCGAACACCGCCGAGGTCGCGTCGAGATTGAGCGCGATGTGGCCATCGAGCAGCCGTTGCAGCAGCGGATGAACCGCCGGATCGGAGGCGATCACGTCGCCCGCGATCCATCCGAGCAGGGTCGCGCCCAGCCAAACCAGGATCGGAAACCGGTCGAGCACCAGCATGATCAGCGCGGCGCCGGCGATGATCATGGGAATGCTGATGGCGAGGCCGAGGATCAACAGCGAGAGCTGGCCGTTGGCGGCGGCGGCGACCGCGATGACGTTGTCCAGGCTCATCACGATGTCGGCGATCACGACGATCTGGATGGCGTGCCAAAGACTGGTACCGGCGGTGACGTCGTCGCCTTCGTCTTCGGGGACCAGAAGCTTGGCCGCGATCACCAGCAGCGCCAGCCCGCCGACCAGTTTCAGATAGGGCAGCACCATCAGCTTGGCGACGATGCCGGTGAATGCAATCAACAGCACCACCGCGATGCCGGCACCGATCACCATGCCCCAGAGGCGCTGCCGGCCCGCAAGGCCGCGGCAGGCCATCGCGATCACAAGCGCATTGTCTCCGGACAACAGCACGTTGATCCAGATGATCTTGCCGACCGCGAGCCAGAACGCCGGCGTTTGCATGTCGGCTTGAATCTGCGTGAAAAACGCGCCGATATTTGCGGGGTCAACGACCTGCAACAGCCAATTCACAGTAGCCTACCCCCTTGGATCGAGCCGCCGCGCCCCCCGCGGCTATCGCCGACTAAATTGCGCGCCGGCGCCGCCGTCAATCAACCGACGATTTCGTTGCCGGAGAAAAACTGGGCGATCTCGATGGCCGCCGTCTCCGGAGCATCGGAACCATGCACCGAGTTCTCGCCGATCGACTTCGCGTGCAGCTTGCGGATCGTGCCCTCGGCCGCCTTCGAAGGATCGGTCGCGCCCATGACGTCGCGATGCCTGAGCACGGCGTTTTCACCTTCGAGCACCTGAACGACGACCGGACCGGAAATCATGAAATCCACCAGTTCGCCAAAGAACGGACGCGCCTTGTGAACGGCGTAGAAGGTCTCGGCCTGTTCGCGGGTCATCCGGATGCGCTTCTGGGCAACGATACGCAGTCCCGCCTTCTCGATCAGCGCATTGATCGCGCCCGTCAGATTGCGCGCGGTCGCGTCGGGCTTGATAATCGAAAAGGTGCGTTCAATCGCCATGATCTCGTCCTTGAAAAGCGTTGGTGGGAGTTGCGGGCTTATATCGGCGCCATCGCCGAACGGCAAGCGACCGGCGAAATGCGCCAAGTCCCACGGGCGAGCGACGGGCGAGAATTGCAACAATTTCACAAATATGAACCTTCTCTGCACCGGACATCCCGGTTTCGTTCACCTTCTCGGGAATAGGCTTCGATCGACCGAACGCCTCGCGGGTTCTCTAAGAGGCGTTACGGGGCAGCAATGTCACCGATGGCGCCGAGCGCGCCGAACCTTGAGGAGACGACCATGTTTCGCAAACTCTCGCTTGTTGCAATTGCCGCGGCTTCGCTTGGCGCGGCGGCGTTGGCGCCGACTTCCGCCTCCGCCTTCGGCGGTTGGCACGGGGGCTGGCACGGTGGGTGGCACCACGGTTGGGGTTGGGGCGGGCCGCGCGTCTTCGTCGGCGGTCCGGCCTATTACGGCTATGGCGGCTGCTATGTGCGTCGATTGGTTCCAACGCCGTGGGGCCCCCGCTGGCGGCTAATCAATCGCTGCTATTAAGCTCAATCACCGAACCCTCGACGTCAAAAGCCCCGGGCCCTGTTGGCCGGGGCTTTCTCGTGGGTGGGGAGGAGTGGAACCGTCGGCTGCCATCATGGGAATTTGCCCATAAGCTATGCAATCGCTGGGGGACCGGAAACAAATTGCCTCCCAGCGACTTATCCAAACATCTCGCTTGGAGAGAACACGATGCGGAACGCGTCATGAGCAGTCAGGCCACCGATAACATCGAACAAATCGATCGCAAGACCAGCCGATCGATCTGCGACGCGGTGGGCGAACTGCTGCAGCAGAGCCTGCGCCCCGACACTTCACGTCTCTCGCCTTACCTTCAGCATCTGTTGGACGAATTGCGCCGGCGGGACAGCGAGGACTACCGGGGGTTGCCGAACTGACTGAGTGAATTTTCGGCAAGGCAGACCCTGCGGAGGCAAAATTTCGTTCACGAACGGGGTTGCGTTTGGCGGCGGCAGCGGTGACAACCCCGCATGCTTTCAATCACCGAAATATCGGTCCGAATCGCCGGACGGCTTCTGATCGATCACGGCTCCGTGCAGATCGTGCCCGGCGCACGCGTCGGCTTTGTCGGCCGCAACGGTGTCGGCAAATCAACGCTGTTTGCCGCGATCCGCGGCGAATTGCCGACCGAAACCGGCACCATCACCACCCCGCCGCGCTGGCGCGTGGGCAGTCTCGCGCAGGAAGCACCCGACGGTCCGGAAAGCCTCATCGAGGTGGTGCTGAAGGCCGATCTCGAGCGCGAAGCGCTGCTGCGCGAGGCGGAAACGGCGCACGATCCCACCCGTATCGCCGACATTCAGACACGGCTCGTGGACATTGACGCGCATTCCGCCCCTGCCCGCGCCGCTGCGATCTTGAGCGGCCTCGGATTTTCCACCGAAGATCAGGCCCGATCCTGTTCGGAATTTTCCGGCGGCTGGCGGATGCGCGTCGCGCTCGCGGCGACGTTGTTTGCGGCGCCCGACCTCCTGCTGCTGGACGAGCCCACCAACTACCTCGACCTCGAAGGCACGCTGTGGCTTGAAGATCATCTGGCGAACTATCCGCGCACCGTGATTGTGATCAGCCACGATCGCGATCTGCTCGACACCTCGGTCGATCAGATCCTGCATCTCGATCGCGGCAAGCTGACGCTCTATAAGGGCACCTACTCTTCGTTCGAGGAACAGCGCGCAACGCGCGAAATGCTCGATGCCAAGCACGCCAAACGCCAGGCCGACGAGCGCAAGCGCCTGCAAGCCTTCGTCGATCGCTTCAAGGCCAAGGCATCGAAAGCCCGCCAGGCCCAGTCCCGCGTCAAGATGCTGGAAAAGATGAAGCCGATCACCGCGCTGGTGACGCAGGACGTGCGCGAAATTTCGTTCCCGAACCCCGAGAAGATGCTGTCGCCGCCGATCATCGCGGTCGACGACGTCTCGGTCGGCTACGATCCGAAAAAGCCCGTGCTCAATCGCGTCACGCTACGCATCGACACCGACGACCGTATCGCCTTGCTCGGCTCCAACGGCAACGGCAAGTCGACGCTGGTCAAGCTTCTGGCCAACAAGCTGCCGCCGTTCTCCGGTCATGTCACGCGCGCTGAAAAACTCTCGGTCGGATATTTCGCA
>JAQGKJ010000648.1 GCA_028290165.1 Bradyrhizobium sp.
ACGCTATGAGCGGGCCAGCGTCAAAACCTATACCTCGCTTGCGGTTCTCAATACCGGGCAGGCGATCATCTTCACCGCCGGCCTCACCGCGACCATGCTGATGTGCGCGATAGGCGTCCGCAGCGGCAAAAATACCGTGGGCGATTTTGTCATGGTCAATGCCATGATGATCCAGCTCTACCAGCCCCTGAATTTCATGGGCATGGTCTATCGCGAGATCAAGCAGGCGGTGATCGACATCGAGAAGATGTTCAACGTGCTGTCGCGCAATCCCGAGATCAAGGACATCCCGGGCGCCAAGCCGCTGATCGTGACCTCGGGCAGTCTCCGCTTCGACGATGTGCGCTTTGCCTACGACCCCGAACGCCAGATCCTGAAAGGTCTCAGCTTCGAGGTGCCCGCCGGCAAGACGGTGGCGATCGTCGGGCCGTCCGGCGCCGGCAAATCGACCATCTCGCGCCTCTTGTTTCGTCTCTATGACGTCTCCAGCGGCAAGATCCTGATCGACGGCCAGGATATCCGCAATGTCACGCAATCGTCGCTGCGGGCATCGATCGGCATGGTGCCGCAGGACACCGTGCTGTTCAACGACACCATCCGCTACAACATTCGATACGGCCGTTGGGATGCCAGCGACGCCGAGGTCGAGCAGGCAGCGCGGCTGGCGCAAATCGATTCGTTCATCCGGATGTCGCCGAAGGGTTACGAGACCCAGGTCGGCGAGCGCGGCTTGAAATTATCGGGCGGCGAGAAGCAGCGCGTCGCGATCGCGCGCACCGTCCTCAAGGCGCCGCCGATCCTGGTGCTCGACGAGGCGACCTCGGCGCTCGACAGCCACACCGAGCATGAGATCCAGGAGGCGCTGGAGCGGGTGTCGCGCAACCGCACTTCGCTGGTGATCGCGCATCGGCTGTCCACGATTGTCGGCGCCGACGAAATCATCGTGCTCGATCAAGGCCGTATCGCCGAGCGCGGGACCCATTCCCAGCTTTTGGCAAGCGGCGGACTTTATGCCAGTATGTGGAATCGGCAGCGTGAGGCTCAGGAGGCGCGGGAGAAGCTGGCGCGGATTGCCGACGAGAGCGATGCGCCGAACCGGGCTCCGCCGCCGGTCGACGATGCGCTGGTGACGCCCGCAGCTGCCGAATGATCGAAGCATAATCTGCTCTCCCCACGCGGGGAGAGCGACAACAGATCAGTGATATCGATGTCCATCGCCAATTCCATTCGCGCGCAAATTCCGCCGATCCATCCAGTAGGCTATCCGTTTATCGGCGGCTTTGCGCTGGCCAGTCTGATCCTGTTCTGGATCTGGTCGCCGTTGGGGTGGATCGGCACATTGCTGACGGTCTGGTGCGCGTTGTTTTTCCGCGACCCGGTGCGAGTGACGCCGGTGCGCGAGGGCATCGTGGTGGCGCCGGCCGACGGACGGATCTCGATGGTGACGCAGGTGCTGGCGCAGGCAGAGCTCGGTCTCGGCGACAAGCCGCTGCCGCGCATCTCGATCTGCATGAGCGTGTTCAACTGCCATGTGAACCGCAGCCCGGTCTCGGGGCGGATCGATCGGATCGCGTATCGGCCGGGCACGTTTATCAATGCCGAACTCGACAAGGCCAGCGAGGACAATGAGCGCAACTCGCTTGTCATCTCGACGCCCAATGGGCGCATCGGCGTGATCCAGATCGCGGGCCTGGTGGCGCGGCGGATTGTCTCATTCGTCCGCGAAGGGCAGTCGATCGGCGCCGGCGAGCGGTTCGGGCTGATACGGTTCGGGTCGCGTCTGGACGTTTATCTGCCCGAAGGCACCAAATCGCTGGTTTCCGAGGGCCAGACCGCGGTCGCAGGCGAAACCATTCTGGCCGATTTCAGGCTCGGCGATAACGGCCGCACCTTTCGCGCCGATTAACCATTTTGGCGCTCAACCGGCGAGCAGGCCGCCGCAATGGCGGAGCGGGCCGGCGCTTGCTATATGTTGGTGAGCCATGCAGATGCCCATCGATCCCAAATCTCCGGAAATGCGCCGCCGCCGGTTTCGCCCGATCCCGGTGCGGATGCTGGTGCCCAACGTCATCACCCTGCTCGCAATCTGCGCGGGATTGACGGCGATCCGGCTGTCCACCGAGGGACGGATGGAATTGGCGGTGGCGGCGATCGTGTTCGCAGCCGTCCTTGATGGCATCGACGGCCGTGTCGCGCGCATGATCAAGGGCCAATCGAAATTCGGGGCCGAACTCGACAGCCTCGCGGATTTCGTCAATTTCGGCGTCGCACCAGGCCTGATCCTGTACTTCTGGCAATTGCACGAATTGCACAATGGCGGCTGGATCGCGGCGATGGTTTTCGCAATCAGCGGCGGCTTGCGGCTTGCGCGTTTCAACGCCACCATGGATGACCCGAACAAGCCGGCCTTTGCGGCGAATTACTTCACTGGGGTGCCCGCACCCGCTGCCGCCGTCACCGTGCTGCTTCCGATCTATCTGGCATTTCTGGGTCTGCCGAGACCCCCGGCCATGCTGACGGCGCTCTATACGCTCTTGATTGCATTCCTGATGGTTTCGCGGCTGCCGGTGTTTTCGGGCAAGACCGTGCGCATGCGGGTGCCGCCGGAAATGGTGCTGCCGGTTTTCGTCTCGGTGATTTTCTTCATCGCGCTCCTGATCGGCTATCCTTGGCACATTTTGTCGGCGTGTACGGTGCTCTACCTCTTGAGCCTGCCGGCCGGATGGAAGTCCTATCGCGACCAGGCGCGGAAGGCCGCGGCTGCGTCCGGGACGCCGGTCGATGCGTCGGCGCCAACTGCAGCGCCGTCCTACGCCCCCGTCGTCTCCGAACCGGACCAGGACGATCGGCCGGCGCGGCTGAACTGAGCGGCCTGTTCGAGGCGTCCAAAAACTCTCCCTGGATATCTGCCATGAGTGATCGCCGAGTTGGGTTCGATCCCAATCTCGGGTATAGGGGCTGACCACACGCGGCCTTCGCACAATGGCCGACCCAAAACTCTGGAGAGAACGCCGTGACGGATTCCGCAAAAGCGCCGCTGCCCGCTGCCCTGCTTGAAGCATTGGCGCGCTATGACACCCCCACGATCTGCAACGCGATGGAAGTCGTAGCACCCGAACGCCGCCTGATCGGCTACACGACGAAGCCGCTGGTTTGTCCTTTTCCCAATTTGCCGCCGATGGTCGGTTATGCGCGCACCGTGACGATCCGCTCGGTCGTCCAGTCCGGACTTCCGGCCGCCGAGCAGTCGAAGCGGCGCATCGCCTATTACGAAGATGTCGGCACCGGCCATGGCCCGCGCATCACCGTGATCCAGGATATCGACGGCCCCGACGTCGGATATGGCGCGTTCTGGGGCGAGGTCCAAAGCAATGTACACAAGGCGCTCGGCTGTCTCGGCGTGATCACCGACGGATCGCTCCGCGACATCCCGCAATGGGCGCCCGGATTCCAGGCGCTGGCAGGCTCGATCGGCCCATCTCATGCCTGGGTTCACGCCGAGAGTTTTGGCGGCGAAGTTCGCGTCGCCGGAATGACGGTGCGCTCGGATGATCTCATTCACGCCGATTGTCACGGCGCCATTGTGATCCCGATCGATATTGCCGCGAAGCTGCCGGATGCGGCCGAACTGTGCGGCCGCCGCGAGACGCCTATCCTGGAAATCGCCCGCAGCAAGGATTTTAGCCTCGAAAAGCTGAAAGAGGCGCTGAAGCGCTCGGCTGAAATCCACTGACGGCTATGCGAGCGCTTTGACGGAAGCGCAGTGAGATGAACATGAACGGCAAGACGGTGCTGGTCACGGGCTCGACCGATGGCGTCGGCCGTTATGTCGTTGCCAGACTGGCCGCCGCCGGCGCAAGAGTCCTGATCCACGGCCGCGACAGGGCGCGGGCCAAAACGCTTGCCGAGGAGATCAAGCGGGCAGGGCACGCCGAGCCGGCGTTCTATCAGGCCGACCTGTCGTCGCTTGCGGGTAGCCGGCAGCTTGCGGAAGCGGTGCTCGCCGAGCACAAGCGGCTCGACGTCTTCATCAGCAACGCCGGGATTGGATCGCAAAACCAGGGACCCGAGCGGCAGACCAGCGCGGACGGATATGAACTGCGGTTTGCCGTCAACTACCTGTCCGGCTTTCTGCTCGCGCACCTGCTGCTTCCCTTGCTGAAGGCAAGCGCTCCCTCGCGCATCGTCAATGTCGCTTCGCTCGGCCAGCACCCGATCGATTTCGACGATGTGATGATCACCAGGGGCTACAGCGGCAGCCGTGCTTACGCCCAGAGCAAGCTTTCGCAGATCATTTTCACCATCGATCTCGGCGATGAATTGAAGGGGGCTGGCGTAACGGTGAATGCGCTGCACCCCGCCACCTACATGAACACCACAATGGTGCGAGCCGGCGGCATCACGCCG
This sequence comes from Bradyrhizobium sp., assembly GCA_028290165.1. The sequence goes on from JAQGKJ010000648.1 coordinate 4,408, forward strand.
ATCTCGACCGTCGAGCAGGGCGGCGAGGCGATCCTGCATCTTGCTACAGGCGACGATGTCGCCGGCAAGAGTGGGCTGTTCTTCAATGGCATGAATCAAGCGCAAGCCAATCCGCAGGCCTATGACGCGGCCGCCCGCCGACAATTGCGCGCGCTGAGCCTCGAACTCACCGGTCTCTCTGCGGCCTGAAGGAGGCGGACCCGAACATGGTTAGCAGAGGGTTTAGATCACGCTGCCGGCCCGTTGACCGGTCCGCTCGAACGCCGGGCGGTTTAACCTTTACGCGTCTTTAATGGCGGCCGACGTAGGGTTGTGTTGCGCGGCTTACGGATGGGTTGCGCCATCGTCCAGAACGGCCGGTAGTTCGCGTACGCGTTGGAGT
>JAQGKJ010000654.1 GCA_028290165.1 Bradyrhizobium sp.
TTTTGGTCGGCGGGAGCGTTCCCGAAGCCTCCGCCAAATCCAGACATCACGATCGCCACCATCACCATCATCGTCATTCCCATGACGCCAGCAATTCTTCCAACGGTGCTCTCGGCGGCGCCTGGCACAACGCCAATGCCGCGATCGCCCCGTCGTCGGGCTCTGGAGGCAGCTTCTCAGGGATGGCCTCGTTTTACGGTAGCGAGTCCGGCAGCAAGACCGCCTCGGGACAGCGCATGAACTCAAATGCCATGACCGCGGCCCACCGCAGCCTGCCGTTCGGTACCAAGCTGAAGGTTACCCATGGCGACCGCAGCGTCGTCGTCACCATCAACGACCGCGGCCCGTTCGTCCGCGGCCGCGTGCTCGACCTGTCCACGGGCGCCGCCCGCGCGATCGGCCTGACCAGCGCCGGCGTCGGCCACGTCACCGCTGAAGTCATGTAATCTCTTCCGGCGTTTTTACGCCGCTTCCAAACCATCAAGCTCCGTGAGCGTTGCGTCCAGGTACGGCCGCAGAACTTGCTGCATGCCAAAAACAGCCCTGCCGTCGCAAATGACGGCAGGCTTTTTTGTTGCCAACCCATCAGCGTCATTCCGGGGCGATGCGCAGTATCGAACCCGGGATCTCGAGATTCCTGGTTCGCGCTGACGCGCACCCCGGAATGACGAAGATCACAAGAAACTCTGCGGATCGACATCGACCTCGAGCTTGAGATTGCCCTTGGTCTTCGGTCCCGCGGCGAGCCATTCGCGCAAATAGTCCGAGAGATCGACGCCGCGCGCCGATTTTATCAATAGCCGGAAACGGTAACGGCCCTTGATCACCGCGAGCGGGGCTTCGGCGGGTCCGAGTACCTGGATGCGCGGATCGATCGGCGCGATCGCGGCCAGTTTGCGCGCAAAACTCTCCGCGGTGGGCCGGTCGCCCGCGGAAATGATCAGGCTCGCCAGCCGGCCGAACGGCGGATAGAAGGCGCGCTCGCGGGCATCGATTTCACTGTCATAAAACGCCTCGCGGTCGCAGGCCACCAGCGCCTTCATCACGGGATGCTCGGGCTGGTGGGTCTGTAAGTACCCGACGCCGCGGCCCTGATCGCGCCCGGCGCGTCCGATCACCTGGTTGAGCAATTGAAACGTGCGCTCGGCGGCGCGCGGATCGCCATTGCTCAAGCCCAGATCGGCATCGACCACGCCGACCAAATTGAGGCGCGGGAAATTATGACCCTTGGCCACCAATTGCGTGCCGATGATGATATCGACGCGGCCTTGCGCGATCTCGTTCAATTCGCTGCGCATGGTCTCGATCGAGATGATCAGGTCGCTCGACAGCACCATGGTGCGCGCATCCGGAAACAGTTGTGCGGCTTCCTCCTGCAGCCGTTCGACGCCGGGGCCGACCGGCACCAGCGACTGCCCCGCCTGACAATGCGGACAGACATGCGGGCGCGGCATCGAGAAGCCGCAGTGATGGCAGACCAGACGCTGGCGAAATCTGTGGTCGACCAGCCAGGCGTCGCAGATGGTGCAGGCAAAGCGATGCCCGCAGGCGCGACATAGTGTCAGCGGCGCGTAGCCACGGCGGTTGAGGAACAACAGCGCCTGCTCGCGCCGCTCGACCGCAATCTGGATTTGCTCGGCCAGCCGCGGCGAGATGAAGCGACCGCGCGGCGGCGCTTCGCGCCGCAGATCGATCGCCTCGATATGCGGCATGTGCTGGCCGCCGAACCGCGACGGCAGCACCACGCGCTGATAGCGGCCTTTGCGCGCATTGACCTCGGTTTCGACCGATGGCGTCGCGGAGGCCAGCACGATCGGAATTTTGGCGATATGCGCGCGCACCACCGCCATGTCGCGCGCGTGGTAATGGGCGCCTTCGCCCTGCTTGTAGGCCTGGTCGTGCTCTTCATCGACCACGATCAGACCTAGATTGGCGTAGGGCAGAAACAGCGCGGAGCGCGCACCCACCACCACCGGGGCTTCGCCGGCCGCGATCGCCGCCCAGTTGCGCTGCCTCGTGCGCGGGGTCAGTTCGGAATGCCACTCCAACGGCCGCACCCCAAAGCGCTGCGCGAAGCGGTCCAAAAACTGTCCGGTCAGTGCGATCTCCGGCATCAGGATCAGCGACTGCTTGCCGCGGCGGATGATTTCCGCAACCGCCTCGAAATAGACCTCGGTCTTGCCGGAACCTGTCACGCCATCGAGCAGTGCGACATGAAAACTGCCATTGGCCGCCAGCGCCCGCATCGCGTCCACCGCGGTGCGCTGCTGCCGGGAAAAATCGGGCATTGCGAAAGACGGATCGGGCGCGGGCGGCGCTTGCGCGCGCGGCATGGCTTCTATCGTCAACGTGCCTTCGTCGATGAGGCCATCGACCACGCCGACGCTGACGCCGGCTTCTTTTGCCGCGTCGGATTTGGCGTGCAGCAATCGGTCAGACAGCAGCTCGATCAATCGCCGCCGCGCCGGCGTCATGCGCGCAGGCGGCGCGCCGACCAAACGCACGCCCATCCGCACCCGCTCGGGCCCGAGATGTTCGCCCATCCGCAAGGTCATCCGCAGCACCATGCCGCGCGCCGACAGCGTGTAATTGGCGACCCAGTCGACGAGCGAGCGCAGTTCCTCCTTCAGCGGCGGCACGTCGAGTTTTTCGCCGACGTCTTTCAGGCGATTGTGCAGACGCGGATCGGGATTGGCGTTTTCCGCCCAGACCACGGCGACCACCTCGCGCGGCCCCAGCGGCACGCACACCACATCCCCCGGCTTGAGCTCCATGCCGCGCGGCACCCGGTAGGAATAGTTTTGGTTGAGCGCGACCGGCACCAGCACATCGACGACGCGCGCCGTCGATGCGGATGAGATGCTGGCGCGTGGCGCGTGGTCCATGGGAGAATCAGGCTCGAAGTTGAAAGGCCCGCACCAGCTTAAGGCCCTGCGTCTGCTGGAGCCAGCGTCCGGGCGCGCCACCTTCTCAAGTTAGCGAAGGGTAACGAAAGAAGTGCGATATAATCATCCG
>JAQGKJ010000670.1 GCA_028290165.1 Bradyrhizobium sp.
GCAAGGAGAATGGCATCGACCTGCGCAAGGATCGCCTGGCGCTGCAGCGGCTCAAGGACGCCGCCGAGAAGGCCAAGATCGAACTCTCGAGCGCCACCCAGACCGAGGTCAATCTGCCATTCATCACCGCGGATCAGAACGGGCCGAAGCATCTTGCGATCAAGCTGTCGCGCGCCAAGCTGGAAGCGCTGGTCGATGACCTGATCCAGCGCACGATCGAGCCGTGCAAGGCCGCGTTGAAGGATGCCGGTTTGCAGTCCTCCGACATCCAGGAAGTCGTGCTGGTGGGCGGACAAACCCGCATGCCGAAAGTCCAGGAGACGGTGCAGCAGTTCTTCGGGCGCGAGCCCCACAAGGGCGTCAACCCCGACGAAGTTGTCGCGGTCGGCGCTGCCATCCAGGCCGGCGTCCTGCAGGGCGACGTCAAGGACGTGCTGTTGCTCGACGTTACCCCGCTGTCGCTCGGCATCGAGACGCTTGGCGGCGTCATGACCAAGCTGATCGATCGCAACACCACCATACCGACCAAGCGCAGTCAGACCTTCTCGACGGCGGAGGACAATCAGACGGCGGTCACCATTCGCGTCTTCCAGGGCGAGCGCGAGATGGCCGCCGACAACAAACTCCTGGCCCAGTTCGATCTGGTCGGAATACCGCCGGCGCCGCGGGGCGTCCCGCAAATCGAGGTCACCTTCGACATTGACGCCAACGGCATCGTCAATGTGTCGGCCAAGGACAAGGCCAGCGGCAAGGAGCAGAGCATCCGGATCCAGGCATCCGGCGGCCTGAGCGAGGCCGATATCCAGAAGATGGTAAAGGAGGCCGAGGCCCACGCCGAAGAAGACAAGCGCCGCAAGGAACTCGTCGAAGCGCGCAATCAGGCCGATGCTGCGATCTACAGCATCGAGAAAGCCCTGAAGGAGGCGGAGACCAAGATCCCCGCCGACATCAAGCGGCAGGTCGAGCAAGCCATCTCGGAGCTGAAGCAAACCCTGACCTCTGAAGTCGCGCAATCGATCCGGCAGGCAACCGAACGCCTGCAGCAGGCGGCGTCCAGAATTGGCGAAGCCCTGAGTCGCGCGGCCTCGCAAGGTGCCGGTGGCGCAAGCGGGCAATCGGGCGCGTCCGGCGCCAGCGGCGGTTCTTCCGGCGACGACGTCGTCGATGCCGAATTCGAGGAGGTCGATCCGCGCGACAAGAAAGCTTCCTGAAGGGAAGCAGGCTTGGCGCGGAGGCGACGCGGAGGACATGGGAGCACCACATGACGACGAAAACCATGGACAACGACAACGTCGACCCGTCAGCGATGGGCCAAGGCACCGACAACGATCCCGCATCCGAAATCGCCGCGCTGCGTGATCGGTTGATGCGGGCGCTGGCCGAGATCGAGAATACAAGGCGCCAGGGCGAGCGGCGCGCACAAGACGCGGAGCAATACGCGATCGCGAATTTTGCCCGCGACTTGTTGCAGGTTGTCGATAATTTGCGGCGTGCCATCGACGCCGGCGCGGGCGACGCGGAGGCGAGCAAGGGAGGTAGCTTGCTGGAGGGCGTTGCGGCCACCGAACGCATCCTGACACAGATTCTGAGTCGCTTCGGCGTCGAGGAGCTTAATGCCCTCAACGAGCCGTTCGATCCCAGGAAACACGAAGCGGTGATGGAGACGGACCAGACCGAACAGCCGCCGGGCAACGTGGCCCAGGTTCTGGAGAACGGCTACATGCTTCGCGATCGTCTGCTCCGGCCGGCGCGTGTCGTGGTGGCCAAGCCCCAGCAGCCATCGGCGCAAGCGGCAAAGCAATGACGCCAGACTCGCTCGGCCTTGCCGGCGTGCAAACAGGAGTGGTTAGTGGCTGCGGACCCCTATACAACGCTGGGTGTCAACAAGAACGCTACCCAGAACGATATTCAAAAGGCCTATCGGCGCCTGGCGAAAAAGCTGCACCCGGACCTCAATCCCGGCAACGCGACCGCTGAAGAAAAGTTCAAGGAAGTTTCCGCCGCCTACGATCTTCTGAGCGATCCCGAAAAGCGCGCGCGCTTTGACCGCGGGGAAATCGATGCTTCCGGCAACGAGCGGCCACGCCAGCAATATTACAGGGATTTCGCCGATCAGAACGGCTGGTCAAACTACACCAGCAGTTCCGGCTTTTCCGATTTCGGCGACTACGCCGGCACCGAAGATATTCTCTCGGAGATTTTCGGCCGCTCGGGCGGCGCGAGCCGCCGCCGGCGGGGCCAGGACGTCCGCTATCATCTCGACCTCTCCTTTCTCGATGCCGTCAATGGCGGCAAGCAATCCATTGTGCTGCCCGACGGTACCACGCTGGACGTCAACATTCCGCCGGGGACACGGGATGGCCAGATCCTGCGTTTGAAAGGCAAAGGCCGCCCGGCACCGGCCGATGGCCCGCCCGGCGATGCGCTGATCGAGATCAGTGTGCTGCCGCATCCCTTCTTCACCCGCAAAGGCGACGACATTTATCTGGATTTGCCGATCTCGCTGAAGGAGGCGGTGCTGGGCGCTAGGATCAGGGTGCCGACCCCCGGCGGAGCCGTCGCGGCGGCGGTGCCGAAATGGTCTAACACCGGTCGCGTTCTGCGGCTGAGAGGACGTGGCGTGCCGCGCGCCGATGGCAGCAAAGGCGATGAATACGTCACCCTCAAGCTGATGCTTCCAGAAAAGCCAGATCCGAAACTCGAAGCATTCGTCGCCGAGTGGCAGCCTGCCGAGTACAGCCCGCGGCAATCCATGGGAGTGTGACGATGGAGACCCTGGAATTCATCGGCCGATCGCATATCGATCAATCGACATTGAACGCCTGGATCGAGGCGGAATGGCTGGTCCCGGTCACCGGCAGCAAGACGTTTCAATTCTCTGAAGTCGATCTGGCGCGAGCGCAGCTGATCCAGGATCTCAAGGCGGATTTCGGGGTGAACGCCGAAGGTATCGCGATCATTTTGCATCTGCTCGATCAATTGTACGGTCTGCGCTGCCTGGTGCGGGATATTCAGGCGATGGAAGCGTCCAATCGCAGCAAGGATGCCGGCTGACGGACGCCTCAGTGGAACTCGTAGCGCAGGATAGCCGTCAGCGGCGCTCGATCCGGCAATTCTTCTCGCCGCGCACCCAGCACTCGCGCCCCCGTGAAAAGCGCGCGCCGCGCGACTTCGTCGACCACGCTGTAGGTCTCGGCATCATCGGAAGCCGAATAGATCACGCTGCCATCGATGTCGCTGACGAGGCCGGGAACGACCGCATCGAGATCGACGAGAAGCTGTTCGATGGCGCCCGCGGTCGCCGCATGCGCGGCGTAGGAGACGTCCGTCGTCGCGCGCCGTGGCTTCAGTTCGTCATAGAGCGCGATCACCGCCTTTAGCTCGCGCGAATAGAGACGGTCCAGAATCGGGATCGCGGCGTCTTCCAGCTCCCCATCCGTGACCGTGTCCGGATTACCCTCGATAACCTCGTCGGCCAGCTTCGGATAGGAATTGACCGATCGGAACATCGTCGCGATCGGCTCTGTAGCTGCGAGAACCAGCGGCGTGTCGAGTCCGGCAAGCGCGGTGTGGATGGCCTGCTCGACCATCCGTACGTACTTATGCAAGAGCACTTTCTCGCCTTCCAAGTTCTGCAGCCGACGGCGGGGAGCGCGCACGTGAATGGATGGACGCCGGGTGGCCTCCTCCGCGTTCCGGGGCAGGTTTGGAATCTGCAACCGCATCGGCGGAAGATTGGCGAACGCGTGGATCAGCCGAACGCTCTCTTCGGCCAGAGCCAGCACAAAGACGTCGTGTGGCGACGTCATGGCCCGTATCAGCGGCGTCAGATGAAATCGATCCGCCACTTCGGCGAGCGGCTTTGGCCGGTTAGGCAGGCGGAACATTCGCAGCGTGTCGGGGTTAGCGAGCACCGCCAGCCCGTTGCCCTGATAGCGCCAGAACGTCTCGATCGGGTCCGGCTTGGCGCGCTGCAGCTTTCTGATCTTGTCTTCATCCTGAACGTCGCGTTCAGGACCCGCGAGATGATCGAATCGCTCCTCGAAAGCCACGATTTTTCTCTTGTCGATGCCGGCTTCCCGCAATTGCGACAGCGCCTCTTTGGCGAGGTCCTTGAACGTGGTACGATTGGCGTGGATGTTGTCGGGATGCGGAGAGGTTGGCAAATACAGGGAAACACACGCCTCGCCCTTGGCCTGTGCCAGCGCCTTGAACTCCGCCAGGGTCGGAATATCGATTTGAAGCATCGGCCCCTCGCTCAGCGCCGGCGGAGACTTTCGTTCGGTCTGATTGAGAGATATTGGCGGAAACGCCGCGCGCCGGCCTTGACGGTCATCAATCACACCGGCGACTCCAGCGCCCAAGCGAACATGGAAATGGCAGCCAATCCGATCAGGACGTGACCCCATTCCAGCAGTCCCCAGTCCCGCATCAGTTGGCGCACCGGCGAGACGGCCTCTCCCGGCGGGATGACGTAGAGCCAGAGGTTCACCGGCATCATCACAAAGTAGGCATAGGGCCAACTCGCCAGGATGATGGTGCCGCCAATGAGCCAGCGTACGTCGCCATTGGCCCTGAATTGAATATAGGCGAGAATGGCCGAGACGACGGCAAAGACCGATAACACCAGCGTGCCGCGCCGGTTGCTCAGTTTCCATTCCTGGATCATCGCAGCGCCGCCGAGTTTCAGCCGGGCCGGCTGCTCGACAAGACCGATATAGATCGTCGTCCCGAGGAAAACCGCGGCGGCAGCGAATGCATATAGGCCGGTCCCCATGGTGCTGGCTCCTGACGCGAGACGATTGTTTGCCCGTCAGTGCGACATGAATACCGGAACGGTCATCGACTTCAGCATTTCGCGGGTCACACCCCCCAGAATCAGCTCGCGCAGTTTGGTGTGGCCGTAGCCGCCCATCACGATCAGCGTCGCGGAACTGTCGGCGACATAAGAGAGGATGGCATTGGCAACGTCGATGTCGGCCGCTGGAATGGTTTCGATCTCGACCTTGACGTCATGACGCGCGAGATGCGCTGCTAT
>JAQGKJ010000683.1 GCA_028290165.1 Bradyrhizobium sp.
ATGTTGGATGATATTTCCGGAGGCGGTGGCCGCTGTCAACGCCAAATGCGCGCCTCCGGCTTGGTCTTTAGGAAGATTTCGCGACGCTTTTGGCGCCAAATTCGGCAGACAAGCGATTGGCCGCGGCGCGCACAATCTTGGCGTGGCCCTGTATGGCCTGATTGGACATGCGCCAGATCGGGCCGGAAATACCGAGTGCGCCGATGACCTGGCCGGTGAAATCCATCACCGGCACCGCGATACAGCGCACTTCCGGATTGAATTCACCGTCGTCGAAGGCGATGCGGGTACGTTTGATTTCGGCAATTTCGCGCAAAAGAGAAGCAACGTCGGTGATTGACTTTTTGGTCGACGGCTTCATTTCGACGCGCTCGAGGAAGCGCTTCAGCTGATCGGGCCGAAGCGAGGCGAGAATGATCTTGCCGAGGGCTGTACAATGCGCCGGCCGTACCACTCCAACGCGGTCGGTCAGCTGAAAGGCGCCGGGGCCGCTGGTGCGGGCGATCACGACGACGGCGTCACCCATGCGCACCGCATAATGGCCGCTTTCGGCGGTTTCCCGTGACAAATCCTCGAGAATTGGCGTCGCGACATTCACCATCTCGATTTCGTCGAGCGCACTGGCGGCGAGCGCAAACAGTGGGCGGCCGATCCGGTAACGCTTGGAGTCTTTCTCCTGGCGCAGATAGCCCAGCGACACCAACGTCTTGGCCAGATGGAACGTGGTGGAATTGTGCAGGGCGACCAGCTTGCTCAGATCCGCCAATCCAATACCCTCGCGATGCCGCGCGACCTCCTCGAGGATCGCAAACGCACGGCCGAGCGACTGGACGCCGACCCGCTGCCGGTCGTCGGCATCATCATCGATATCGCGCTGCGGGGGCTGCACCAGTTTGGCGATGGCGGCCTTGCGCAGGCTTGCCGGCTTTTCACTGGCTTTTTGTTTGGTACGGGGTCTCACAGGGTCAAGCCTCCACGGAGTGGTTAGCGAGTTGTATCAGGCCGACCGAAACATTGAACAGCGCATGCACATGCCGCCGAATGGGTTTTCCAGCATACCACAATATAAATTGACGTACAGTATTATGGGAAATAGGGTGCCGCGCGCCTGGGCAGTGTCGGCAGCGAAGCAAACGGCCGATCTCTTGGAAGCAGTCGAACGGTTAAGGAGTGGTCCGATGTCGCCGCGTAACGCGCTCAATGGGGCTCAGGTCATCGTCGACTATCTGATCCAGGAAAAAGTCCCGCAGGTGTTCGGCCTGTGCGGTCACGGCAATATCCAGTTCATCGACGCGCTGTATGAGCGTTCCGACGAGCTCAAGACCATTTCGGTGCATCACGAGAGCGTCGCCGGCTTCATGGCGGATGTCTATTACCGCGTCTCGGGCCGCCCGACCGCCACCTTCACATCCTGTGGGCCCGGTTCGGCGAACCTGCCGATCTCGCTCGGCAATGCGTTTCTCGACTCGGTGCCGTTCATGGCGGTTACGGGCAACTTGCCGACCAGCCAGTTCAACCGCGGCGCGTTCCAGGAACTGTATCGGCATTATCAGGCGGACTTTCCTTCCACCGTCCGGTCCTATTGCAAGAAGGTGTTTCAGCCGACGCGCGGCGAGATGGTGCCGCTCGCGGTAAGACAGGCCTGGAAGACCATGACGACGGGCCGGCCGGGCCCGGTGGTGCTGGATGTTCCCTTCGACGTGTTTCTGGAATCGGCCGCCGAGGAGGCGCCGAACGCGCATGCCTGGAACGGCAATATCTCGAGCCGCTGCGGCGCCGATCCCGAAGGCGTCGTCAAGGCGGTCGATATGCTGCTTTCCGCCGAGCGGCCGGTGATGATCGTCGGCCAGGGCGTGCGCTATGGCGGCGCCGCAGAGGAGCTGCGCAAGCTCGCGGAGCGGCTGCAAATTCCGGTGGCGGCTTCGGCGAGCGGCCTTGGCGCCCTCGACTGCAATCATCCGCTTGCGCTCGGTCTCGTCGCGCGCGCCGGCCACTATCAGGCCAATCACGCGACGCGCCAGGCCGACGTGCTGCTGGCGCTGGGCGTGCGCTTCGACGATCGCACCTCGAGCTCGTGGATCCCCGGCTATTCCTTCACCATTCCACCGACAAGACTGATTCACGTCGATATCGACCCCGAGGAAATCGGCCGCAACTATCCCGTGGCGCTCGGCCTGATGGCCGATGTACGCACGTTCCTGCGCCAAATTCACGCCGAACTCGACCGCCGCACCGACCTCTCAAAACGCGCCGACGCGCGCAAGAAATGGCTGGCGCAGATCGACACCTATCGCAAGGAATGGGACAAGTTCGTCGCCCCCGGGTTTTCCGACGACACCACGCCGATCAATCCGCAGCGCGCCGCGCTTGAGATCGACAAGGCGCTGCCCGAGGACGCGATCCTGGTCAGCGACATCGGCGTGCACCACAATTGGCTGCTGAGCTTCTGCAAGCCGAAGCGGCCGGACTCCCTGATCGGCTCGATGGGTTTTGGGCCGATGGGCTTTGGCGTCGCCGGCGTGATGGGTGCGAAGTTCGCAGCGCCCGATCGGCCCTGCGTGTCGGTATGCGGCGACGGCGCGTTCTTCATGCATGCCAACGTGCTGGGCACGGCGGTCGAATATAATCTGCCGGTGGTCTGGGTGGTCTGGAACAATTACGCCTATGCCTCGATCCGCGGCCTGCAGCGCGGCTACCTCGGCGGCCGGGAACTCGCCACCGACTTCCATGATCCCACCAGCGGCGCGCGCTACAATCCGGATTTCGCCGCGATGGCGCGCTCCTGCGGCGTCGAAGGCGTGCGCGTCGATCGCGCCGGCGATCTCGGAGAAGCCATCCGCAAGGGGATTGCCGCCAACAAGCCTTATCTGATCGACGTCGATATCGCCGCCGATATCAACCCCTCAGGCGCCGGCGTCTGGGAGCTTCCGGGGTTGGGGCGAAGCAAACCGGCAATTGGGACACAATACGAACCGACCTGACCGTCGTTCGCGTCGACACGCCTTTTCCGTCCGTAAAAATATCAATCGAGGAAACAACATGCTTACAGGCAAGAAGGTCGTGGTCGTCGGGGGCTCTTCCGGCATCGGTCTTTCGACCGCCGAACTCGCCACGCGGCAGGGTGCCGACGTGATCATCGCATCCCGCAACGTCGATCGCCTCGATGCGGTCGCCGCCAAATTGAACGCCATCGCGATCCCGGCGGACGTCACCAGCGATGAAAGCGTGGAAAATCTCTTCCGCCGTTGCGGCCCGGTCGACCATGTCGTGGTCACCGCGGCCCAGCTCAAGACCGGTCCTTTCAAGACCGTGGCCATGGAAGACGTGCGCGCCACCATGGAAGGCAAGTTCTGGGGCGCCTGGCGCGTCGCGCGATCGGCGGAAATCCGTCCGGGCGGATCGCTGACGCTGGTCTCGGGCTTTCTAAGCATTCGTCCACGGCCCAATTCCGCGATTGTCAGCGCCGCCAACGGCGCGATCGAATCGCTGGCGCGAAGTCTCGCGCTGGAACTTGCTCCAGTTCGCGTCAACGCCGTCTCGCCGGGCATCATCGACACACCGATCCGCGCCGCCATGCCGGAAGCCGCGCGCCGCGACATGCTCGCCAAGACGGCCGCCAGCCTGCCGGTTGGCCGCGTCGGCGTGGGTGACGATATCGCGCGGCAAATCCTTGCCTTCATGACGATCGGTTTTGCGACGGGATCAATCGTCTATATCGATGGGGGTGCGTTGATCATTTGAGGTCCAGGCCGTGATTCCTGAATGACGCGGAATCCTCAAAAGCTGGTTGTGATCGGACATGGCGCCGCCGGCCTCGCGGCGGCGCTCTCGGCCGCTGAGCACGCACGCAGCCGCGGCTTGCCCGTCGATATTACGCTGCTTGAGAAATCGCGCGAAGATGAAGCCGGCGGAAATACCCGCTGGAGTCCTTCCAACATGCGGCTCGATGCACCCGATCGGCTCGCTCCAGGCTTTGTCGACGATATGCTTGAAGCCTCTGGCGGACCAGCTGATCGTGGCTATTTTCGCACCCTCGCTCATAACGCGACCGCAACGATTGGGTGGCTCCGGACCCACGGCGTGGAGTTTGTCAGGCCGCAGTATTATCTCAGCGCGGGTCCGGCCCGTATCCAGCCGGTCGGCGGCGGCAGCGCCATCGTCGAGAAGCTCGTCGAGGCCGCGAAAAGGGCAGGGGTGAAAACTCTCTACGAAACCGAGGCTGTCAGCCTCGTGATGGCGGAGGGATCGCGCGTGCGCGGCGTAGAGGTTCGGGCCAGCGACGGTGCCACAACGGCTTTTGATGTCGATGCCGTTGTGCTGGCTTCGGGTGGGTTTCAGGGCAACCCCGCGATGATGCGTGCACATTTTGGGCCCGCTGCCGACAGCCTCCGGCTGATTTCTCCGGGAACGCGTTTCGACAGTGGCGACGGCATACGCCTTGCGACCGACCAGGGCGCAAGCGTTTCCGGAGACTGGAACGGCATGCACATCGAGCCGATCGACCCGCGCAGCAAAAATTCCGCAGCCGTCGTGCTGGTGTACCCTTACGGAATTGTCGTCGATCAGGAAGGGCATCGATTTTTCGATGAAGGCCGCGGCCTCATGCACGAGACCTGGGAAGCTTTTGCGCGCGACATTCATTTTGCGCGACCCAACAGCATCGCATATGCGATTCTCGACTCCAGTCTGTTCGAAATCGAAGGCTTTGAGCGTGCGATCCGATCGGAAGTGCCGCCCTATCAATCCCAATCGCTTGAAGGTCTCGCCGAACAGATCGGCATTCCCGGAGGCAATCTGGGAGAGACGATCGAGGCGTTCAATGCGGCGGCCATCGGCGACCCTGCGCGGTTCGATGCTTCGCGCTGCGATGGGCTGGCGGCGGCTAACACATTAAAGCCGCCGAAATCGAATTGGGCGCGAGCGATCGCGAAACCGCCATATCTCGCCTATCCCCTGGTCGGCGCCATCGCCTATACATTCGGCGGCCTTGCGACCAACGAAAAAGCGCAAGTCCTGTCCGAGAGCGGGCCGATTCCCGGTCTTTACGCGGCAGGAGAGACCACCGGACATTTCTATGGCACCGCACCGAATGCCGTTGCGGTACTTCGTGCGCTGGTTTTCGGCCGGATTGCGGGACAAGAGGCCGTCGACTTTGTCGCCCAAATCGAAGCCGCGCGTGCCGGCCAGGGATAGAACAACAGGGAGAGCAAAATGGCCTTTGAAGAGAACGGCGCCTTCATCCGCAATATCGCAGAGGTGCCTTGGCGCGAATTTCCCAACCATTTCGGTGGCGCGCTTTCAAAACCCCTGGTGATGCCGGAAACCGCCGGGGCGCGTCATCTCGACTACCGGATTTCGATGTATCAGCCGATGGCGCATGTCGCCCGGCACAAGCATCAGGTTCAGGAGCAGATCTACCATGTGCTCGAAGGGGAGGGGCTGATGGAGATCGCAGGCAAGAATCACGTCGTGCGCAAACACGATTTTATCTTTCTGCCGCCCGGTGTGGAACATGCGATCTCCAATTCGGGTCTGGTCGATCTCGTGTTCCTGGTCATCACATCGCCCGTAACGGATGACCGCAAGATCGTCTGACGTTGCCTCATTCTCAACGCGCGGGCCTGAGCATGATGTCGGCTTCCGACGCTTACGATGTCGTCGTCATTGGCGCGGGCGCCGGTGGAATGACGGCTGCCGCGGTCGCCGCCGCGGAGGGACTGAGCGTTCTCGTGATCGAGAAGACGGAATTCGTCGGAGGAACGACCGCGTGGTCGGGCGGGATGGTCTGGATTCCCGTCAACGCCAAAATGAGACGAGCGGGTTTGCCCGACAGTTTGTCCGACGCGGCAAATTACCTCGCCTCTACCGTTCTCGAGATTGAAAACGCCGACTTGCGGGAGACATTTCTGGCACGTGGTCCGGAGGCGGTTGAATATCTCGAAGCCAACACCGAAGTGCGGCTTCAACCGGTCAAGATCTATCCCGATTATTATCCGGACCGGCCGGGAGCCACCGCCGGCGGCCGCGTGCTGGAGCCCGTCACCTTTGATGGGGCCAGCCTCGGAGTGAACTTTGAGCGGCTGCGTCCGCCATTGCCCGAATTCACATTGTTCGGCGGCATGATGGTCAACCGGCTCGACATCCCCCACCTTCGAAAAGCCGGACGCTCGGTTCGCTCGACGCTGCGCGCGTTGCGTCTTGTTTCGGAGTATGCGCTGCAACGCCTTCGCGCGCGAAGGGGGACGACCCTGCATCTGGGCAATGCGCTGGCGGCGCGGCTCTATGCTTCGCTGCTGGCGCGAAACGTCGATATCTTGTTTGGCACCAGCGTCGAGCAGCTCCTGGTGGAGGACGATTCCGTTCGAGGTGTAGGGATCAAGGATTCCTTCGGCAGCCGGTCGATCGTCGCGCGCAAAGGCGTCGTGCTGGCGACCGGCGGTTTCTCCCACGATCAAAAGCTTCGCGAGCAATTCTTTCCCGCTGCCGCGGGAACTGTCTCTGCGGCGGCTCCCGCAGGAACGGGCGACGGCTTGCGCGCCGCGATTGCCGCCGGCGCCGGCCTCGGTAGCACTGTTGCAAGCCCCGCTTACTGGGTGCCGGCGTCGCGCTTTCAGCGCGCGGATGGCAGCCGCGGCGTTTTCCCGCACACCGTGACCGACCGCGCGAAGCCCGGCATCATCGCGGTCAATGCGTCGGGAAAGCGTTTTGTCAATGAAGCCTTGTCGTACCACGAGTTTGTGCTTGCCATGCTGCGCGACGGCAACGACGCGGCGAACCGCGCGTTCTATCTCGTCTGCGATCGCCAGTTTCTCTGGACCTACGGGCTTGGCCGGATTCAGCCTTTCACCTGGCGTATCCAGCGCTACGTCAAAAGCGGCGAATTGATCGAAGCCGCAAGCATCGATGCGCTCGCCGATTCGCTTCGCGTCGAGAGATCAGCGCTCTCGACGACGCTGGACAATTATAACGCGCCTGCGCGCGCGGGGCTCGATCCGGAATTCGGACGCGGCACCACGATCTATCAGCGTCATCTTGGCGATGCCGGCCATGCGCCCAACCCTTGCGTCGCGCCGATCGAGCAGGCGCCGTTTTACGCGCTTCGTATCTTTCCGGCGGATCTTGGCACGGCGATCGGCCTCAAAACGGATTGCCACGCACGAGTTCTGAGAAACAATGGCACCGTCATCGCAGGGCTTTATGCCTGCGGCAACGATATGGGTTCGATCATGAACGGAAACTATCCGGGCCCCGGCATAACGCTCGGGCCGGCCCTGACATTCGGCTACATCGCCGGCCGGCACCTTGCGCAAATCGAGACAGAGGCGCGTGCCCAGGAGAAGGGACGAGCGAAGGGACAAGCGAAGGGACAAGCATGAAGAACGCAGCCGCAGGTTTTGGCGTCAATACCTACTCCTACATTTTCGGCGGCAGTGCTGCCGAAATCGTCGCGCGGCTGGCGGACCTGGGGTATGGCGGGGTCGAGCTGATGTTCTTCCCCGGTCATCTCTGGCCCGCCGAGCTTGACGCCTCGCAACTCCGCAGCCTGCGCCGGCTCTGCGAGGCGCGGCTGCGGCTGGTCGCCGTCAACATGCCGAATGTCGACATGAACGTCGCCGCGGCAGCGGAGGAAATGCGTACCTACACCCTCAACTTGCTTGTGCAATTCGTGCGCTGTGCCGGCGAATTCGAAGCGGGCGGCATCGTTGTCGGTCCGGGCAAGGCCAATCCACTGTTTCCCATGCCCCGCGATCGCATGATCTCTCACTTTTATCGCGCGCTTGACACGCTGGCGCCACTCGCGCGGCAGGTTGGCACCAGGCTCTTCATCGAGAACATGCCGTTTGCGTTCCTGCCGGATGCGGAGTCGCTCATGAACGCGATCGACGGTTACGGGGACGATAGCATTCGCGTGATCTATGACGTGGCGAACGGCCACTTCATTGGCGAACCTCCCGCGGAAGGCTTACGCCGGGTCCGCGACCGCGTTAGCCTCGTTCATTTTTCCGATACGACCCGGCAGAGCTACAAGCACGACGCCATAGGGTGCGGAGATGTTCCGTTCGCCGGTATTCCGCCCGTGATGAAAGAGATCGGATATAGCGAGCTGCCGATGCTGGAAGTGATTACGCTCAACCCGGACGCCGACATCGCAGATAGCTGCAGGCGTCTGCATCAGGCAGGTTTTGGCTGCGACGCCTGAAACCGAGGTAAATTTATATTGATCTCACGAGAACGTGGGCAAGCACGGCGAGAAGGCGGGCGAGCGCAACTAATTTTTGTTGAGGTCGATATAGGCCGACCACGCCGCCGCCGCCAAAACGCGAGACGGCTCGCGCCTGCACAGCTTCTCGACGGCTGCAATCATGGCGCCGCTGGTGGCCTTCGACTGATCCTGCTCGCTGGCTGCTGCCACGTAATTCAGGCTACTCCAGAAGCCGTAGATCCAGACCGTGCCCTCTGATTTACGGTCTTTATCGGAAAGCCAGTAGGCGCACGTTCTGGCTCCGACTCCAGCTAGATTGACGGAGAGTTTTTTGGTTCCCTCGGCCGCTTCGGCGGCCGCGGTGGTCGAAAGCAGCATCCATAGCAACGTTTGCTTCAGCATCTGATCAAGATAGTCAGTCTCTTCGGCGGCCTCCAGCAATTTTGGTCCTGCCAAGCCGGTTCCGCTCTCGGGAACAACCGCCAAAAGCGCCTCCGACAGCGCCGCCGCGGCCTGCAAGGTTGCAATTGTAACCTCAATGGGCCGGTGCCGAAATCACATCGTATTGCCCCCGCGATAGGTCTCGTTGGCATCACCGTATTTTTCGCTTGGGGACCTCGCATGCTTGATTTGTTCGGTTTGACCATGTCGATCGCCGTTGCAGCGCTGCTGGCCCGCTCCAGCCTTGGCGCCTGGCAGCTAAAGAACAGTTTTTTGAAATGGGTTGGGGCAGGCCTGGCAGCTGTCTTGTCGACGGCCGCTACCCTGGTGAGCGTGGTCGCGATTGTCGGACTGTTCAAGGTGCATGCCCGCAGCGCACCGGTCCTCGATCTGAAGGTCGCAGGCACGCCTGAACAGATCAGGCACGGCCAGGAGATCTCCAATGGCTTCTGCAGCGGTTGTCATTCAAAGACCGGCACGCTCACGGGCGGCCTCGACCTCGCGGAAGATCTTCCAGTGCCGATCGGCTCGTTCGTGTCTTCCAACCTCACTCCTGCCGGACGATTGGGCAACTGGTCGGATGGCGACATTTTTCGGGCCATTCGCAACGGCGTCGACCGCGACGGACGTTGGCTGATCATGATGTCCTACACCAATTCCGGCAAACTCAGCGATGACGACACAAGCGCGGTCATCGCCTATATTCGCAGTCTGCCCGCCGCTGGAAAGCCAACCGGGAATCCGCCGGATTATCTGAACCTCCTAGGGGTCATGATGCTCGGCGCAGGCATGCTTCCGAAAGGCAAGCCGGTATCTGCCGGCTTCGTCGCGGCGCCGCCAAAGAGTCCCACCTTGCAGTATGGCGAATATATCCTCTCGTATCAGGATTGCCGGGCATGCCACGGCGACAAGCTGACCGGCGGCGTGCCCGGCCAGTTCGCGCCGCTCGGGCCCGACCTCAATCTTGTAAAGGGATGGAAGCTCGAGGAATTCATCGCCACGATGCGCACCGGCGTCGATCCCAACGGTCATCAGCTCAATAAGCAGATGCCGTGGCAGCCGGTCGGAAGAATGGGCGATGACGAACTCGGTGCGGTCTATCAATATCTGACGCACTTGCCGGGCGCGTGAGTTCGGATCACAATTTATCACGTCCCTGAGACCTCGCCGGTGTCGACCGCAGAAAGACCCAGTCCGAAGTCATAGCTAACACCTTCGAACCGAAGCACTCCAAAGTGGGGACAACAATGCTTCAGAGCGACGGTGTTCGCGGCGCGCCAATACTTGATTTCGAGGCGTGGCGAGCTTTGCTCCGGTCCAATTGTGGGGGCGAGGTGAAAGTCACCGCACCCAACGCCTTTGCCGGTTGGATGCGCCCGCTAAGCGCATGCGGGCTCCCGGCAGCTGCGGTGAAGATCCAGTGGAGACACACGGCAGGGGATGGTTGCTATGTTCACCAGGTAGAGCGGACGCGCAGCGATGTTCGCCTCAATGGCGCGGACCATTATCTTGTCGTGTTTCAAGTCGCCGGGCAGTCGGCTCTGACCCAGATCGATCGGACCGTGCGCCTCGCTGAGGGCGATGTTGCGTTCGTCGATGCGGCGCGGCCTGTGACATATTTCTCTCGCCACAGAAACATGCAGTGGTTGTCCCTTCGGCTGCCGCGGACGTCGGTGCGCTCCCATCTTGGGTTTGAACCGCACGGAGGCCTGAGCCGGCACGGAACGCGTGCCGGCCGTCTGCTGTTCGACCTCATTCGTGATGCCGATACGGAACTGTCGGGCTCGTCTGGCGATTTCTACATGCAACTCGCCATCTACGACCTTATCGGCGCGCTATTCGCGCCGTCCGATCCCCGGCCCGTGCCGCGCTCCACGAACAAGTTGTTCGCGCGCATCTGCGGCGTCATCAGGGGCGGGTTTGCCGATCCGGATTTCGGGCCCGTCGAGGCGGCCACTGAGGCGGGGATATCGCTGCGATACGTTCAAAGGCTTTTTACGGAGCGCGGCACGACCTGCAGCGAATTCATCTATTCGCTTCGCCTGGATCGCGCCGCACATCTTCTTAACCGCCGCGCGCTATTGGACACGAGCCAGCCTCTCAGCGAGATCGGGTTTGCCTGCGGCTTTCGCGACTATGCGCATTTCGCACGAAGATTCCGCAATCGGTTTGGTTATCCACTGGGGACACACGCCGGACTTGGTCAATGTGTCGGTGATGGGACTGTGCGCGCTGGTACCGGTGAAAGTGCGCCGTCGGCACGCGACGTTCGGTTGACGGCATCCTAGATACGATGGGCGCGACGGCAATTGATTTTGCGCGAGGAGGCCGGAAGATGACGAAGACTCGCCGGTTGAAGTTCAAATTGCGGCGGTTGAGCTTAGTAACTCGAAAAATTGAGAGATCAATTCATGCTTGCGGATGTTGGCCACATCGTTATCGTTGATGATGATCCCTCATTGCGGCAGATGGTGATCAGGTATCTGGAGGATCACAATATCCCGACCAGGCCCGCATCGAACAGGACGGAGTTGAATCGTCATCTTGCAGGGGCCGTTCCCAGCCTGATCATTCTGGATCTGCGGCTCGGCCAGGAGGACGGGCTGGATATGTTGCGGGAAATTCGTTCTCATTCGGACGTTCCGGTCATCATCACGACCGGCCATCGCCCCGACGAAATCGATCGCATCGTCGGTCTCGAACTCGGGGCGGACGACTACATCGTAAAGCCGTTCAGCCTCAGGGAATTGCTTGCCCGCGTCCGCGCCGTACTGCGCCGGCAGGAAATGGGCCGCGTCGCGCGCGCCCACGAACCGG
The DNA here is from genome assembly GCA_028290165.1 of Bradyrhizobium sp. The sequence goes on from JAQGKJ010000683.1 coordinate 11,462, forward strand.
AACGGGGCGGCTACAGGTTCGGCGGCTGGAAGCTTGAACGGCGAGGCCGCAGGCTGCTCGATGCCAATGCGAGCCCGGTCGCGCTGAGCAAGGGCGAGTATGCGCTGCTGTTGGCATTTCTCGAAGCGCCGCAGCGGCCGCTTTCGCGGGAGCGTTTGCTGCAAGCCACCCGCATCCACGAAGATATTTTCGACCGCAGTATCGATGTCCAGGTGTTGCGGCTGAGGCGCAAACTTGAAGTCGATCCGAGTGCGCCGCGGGTGATCCAGACAGAGCGCGGCGTCGGCTATGTGTTCGCGACGGCGGTCGAACCGTTCTGAAAAATGGTGAAAATATGATATCGCGGGCTACCGTCGTAACCGTGTTGTCGGCGCCGGTGACGATCCCGTAGCAGGCAGCCGTCAGAGTCTCCGTACCAATTCACGGAGAATCTCATGTTGCCGAAACGTCTATCCCCTGCATCGCCTTCATTCGCCGCCTGTCAGCGCGCGTCTTCGCCAGCCGCACCCTTGTGGTTCGCGCGACCATCCGCGTCGGGCTGCCTGCGGGGCTCGCCGTCATCACGCGGGATTTGGGGCTGACCATGCGCTTGTTTGCTCATGTGCTCGCGCGACTAGCGATTGCGGCGACCTGCACAAACTCGGCCGCGGCTCTCGACGCTGGTATCGAGCGCGGCAATTACCCTTCTTCTCCAAGCAGCCTGTGGGAAAATCTTATGTCAAATTCGATTGAATCGATGAACCAAGCCACCGGACGCGACGGCGTTTCAATCCGCGAATTACGCTTCGACCTGCGCGACAAAGGTGGCCGCGATGGAGGTTGCTTTACGTATGCTGAATTTAAGCGGGCCCCACGGTGTGACGAAACGGAACCAGATTCGCTTCCCGAGGTCGTGGCCTCGACGACGCGGGCAGATGCACCCTGGTCGTCGGTGTTTGCGTTCTTCCTCGAAGGTTTTGCGCTGTACGCCGCGTCATATTGCGGTTTGCCGCACGTGATCGCGGCGGCTTCCGTCGAACCACGTGCTGCCGATGCGGAGGCCCGGCTACCGGAAAGGCCTTCCGTCCGCGAACGGCGGAGGTCTATTGCGATCGTCTATTCTTCAACCCGCCGCGAATGAAACCTCTGTCGAGAGGTTTTGCGATCCGGGTAGCACTGCAGTCGTTGGAACCGGCCCTTTGCATGCAAGGGGCCGCATCCACAGGAGGTTCACAATCGATAAATGCACCCCATATGCGAACCGGGAACGGCGGGGCCAATGCTGAGTGGAAGATGATTGCGTTGACCGGAAATGGCCGAGCATGCCGCGCAGAAGCGCTTCGCCTCAGCTAACCCCGCGCGGGGAACGGGGATTTGCTCGGCCCGCCAATCGCTGGCGCTGGGCGTCGACGATTTGTGTATTGATTCTAGGCAGCCTGCAACTTTCTCCGGCAGCATTGCAATCGCTCGAGCCATCGCAGGAATCAACCAGCACCGCCGCGGATGAACCGATCCCTCCGATTCCCGAGCCCCGGGCGATTGACCCGCCGAAGGTCAGATTGGGGGAGCGTCTTTTCGGCGATCCCCGCCTGTCCCACGACAACTCGCGCAGTTGCTTGTCGTGCCACGACATCAGCACAAATGGCGCAACCAAGGAAAGCCATGATCCCGGCCTCGACGGCTTAAGCCTCCCGCTCAACACGCCCACTATATTCAACGTTGCGCTCAGCTTCCGCTTTGGTTGGGAGGGAAAGATTCGCACGCTCGAGGCGGATGCCAAGGCGTCATTGGAGAACCCAGCGATCATGGGTACCAACACCAGCGAACTCGTCGAAAAACTCGCCGCGGATGCCGGCACGCGCCGGGAATTCACTGCCATCTACGGCAGTGGCCCGGACGCCGGCAATATCCTCGATGCCATCGCGAGCTTTGAGCGAACGCTGATAACCCCCGGCAGCAAGTTCGACCGTTGGCTGGCGGGAGATGCCGCCGCATTGTCGACGGAAGAACAGGATGGCTATCGATTGTTCAAATCCCTTGGCTGCGTCTCCTGTCACCAGGGCGTCAACATCGGTGGCAATCTCTTCGAACGACATGGAATATTTCATCCACTGGCGTCGCCGAAGCCTGAAATCCTGCGCGTGCCCAGTCTGCGGAACGTCGCGACGACGCCGCCCTATTTTCATGACGGCAGTACCCAGACGCTTGACGACGCGGTTCGCAAAATGGGCCTTGCCCAGCTGAATTCAACGCTGACAGACCTGCAGGTGAAAGCGATTGTCGCCTATTTGCAGACCTTGACCGGAAAATACCGCGGCACGCCTGTCGGAGCTGCGCCATGAAGATGACGCCCGTCGTGGTTTTCGTGTCGTTCCTGCTGCTGCTATTGACCTGGCTGCTGCTGAGCGGCTTGAATCTGAATTCCGCGCGCTTTGATCGCGAGCTGCAGGCGCTCGACGATTTTGCCAGGTTCGAGCGCGCTTTGAACAGAGAGGTATTGACCGCACGCGCCGGCCTGTCGCGAAACTACGATGCGTTGGCGCGCCTGACGGACGCGTACGAAAATTCTTTGCAGCGATTGCGTGACGCGGCGGGCCCGGATTCCGAGGAGAGCCCTGCAATCGATGCCCTGGCGGCGCGTGCGCGTCAGCAGCAGGATCTCATCGAGCGGTTCAAGAGCCGGAACGCATTGCTGCGGAACTCCTTTCTCTATTTTGGGATGTTCAGTGCCCGGCTTGCCGCCTCGGACCAGGTGCCGGTGGTCGCGGCCGCCACCACGCTCGCCGCAGCCATGCTGCGCCTTACGCTCGATATGTCGCCGGCCGCCGCGCGCGAGGTCAAGGATCGGCTGGAACAGCTTGCGCGCCTGCAAAGCCCGCCCGGGGACGTCGAGTCCGTTCAGGCGGCGATCGCGCATGGAGGGGTGCTGCATGACCTGCTGCCGCTGACCGATGCCTCATTGAAGGCGTTGATGGCCGCGGCGAGCATCCGCGAGCAGGGTGCCGTTCGCGCGTTGAACATGAAGCGGCAGCTTGCCGCCCGGGCCTCGGCACGCCGATACCGCGTCTTCCTTTATGCCACGTCGCTGCTGCTGCTCGGTGCGCTCGTGTATCTCGGGTTGCAGCTGCGGGCGCGGGCAACCGTCTTGCGGCGGCGTGCCGCGTTCGAGCACGTCATCGCCGGAATCTCGACGCGGTTCATCAATTCGCAACACCACGAGATCGCCGAGCACGTCGAGAGCGCGCTCGAAAAACTGGCCGAATGCGTCGGCGCCGATCGAGCCTATTTCGTGGTGGCCGGCGAGTCCAAGCAGATCTATCGATGGTGCCGCGAAGGAATCGAATTTCCGCAAGGCTGGCCGGAGCGCGCATTGCATCTCGTATCGCGTTTCGATCGAACCGCGGGCGCCATCATTCACATTCCAAAGGTCAAGCCGGCGCATCCCGACGACACGATGAATCTGCTTGTCGACGCCGGCCTGCAAGGCTGGTTGTGCATCGCAAGCACGTGTCAGAGGCGGGCGCCCGCTATTCTCGGCTTCGATGCCCTGCATGCGGGAGAGCTGATCCAATGGGCTGAATTTGCCCTGTTTCGCATGGCGTTCGATGCGATCGGCCACGCGGTCGGCAGGATCTTTCTCGAACGCGAGAAGCAGCGTCTGGAAGCGAGCCTGCAACAGGCGCGCCGGATGGAGACCATCGGTACCTTCGCAAGCGGGATCGCCCATAACTTCAACAACATCGTCGGGGCAATCCTTGGCTATACCGAAATCGCCGATGCCCGGGTCAAATCCGAGGGGCAGCCGGCGGTAAGCCTCGTCGAAATCCGCCGCGCCGGCGAACGCGCGCGTGAACTGGTCGGGCAGATCCTGACGTTCGGACGCCGCCGCGAGGGCAAACGGGAGCGCGTCTGCATCAAGGCACTGGTTGCGGAAACCAATGAGTTGCTCGCGGCATCGCTGCCTCCCCATGTCGGGGTCACCGTGAGGGGGACATCTGAAATGGCGGTCATCATGGCGGAATCCGCGCAATTGCAGCAGGTCATCCTCAATGTCTGCAACAACGCGGCACAGGCAATGGATCGACCAGGTGTCATCGCGATCGAGATTGGGGTGCGGGAAGTGACAGAGCTGTTGCGCCTTGGGCGCATTGAAATCGGCCCCGGCCGCTTCGCGATCGTATCGATCGCAGATCCCGGGCGCGGCATGGACGAAGCGACGCTGGAGCGGATCTTCGAGCCATTCTTTACCACGCGCGCCGATGGCAACGGATTAGGGCTCGCGACGGTCCGCGAGATCGTCCAGGAACACGACGGCGCCGTTCAGGTACAAAGCGCTCCCGGAGCCGGAACGCGTTTCGACATCTGGCTTCCATCTGTCGCGTCCGATGCACCGACATCCATTCACCATTCGCCTGAGCTCGCCGGTCGAGGCGCCGGCGAAACAGTGCTGGTTCTTGAAACCGACCGCGCGCGCCTGCTGCGGCATGAGGAAATTCTGGCAGCGCTCGGTTATGAGCCGGTCGGCTTCACAAGACTGGCCGAGGCTGCGGTAGCCTGTCGGGCGGCGCGAGGGCGTTTCGATGCCGCGCTTGTGTGCCACCATCCCGGAGCCAATTCCGCGCGCGATTTCGCAGCCGCGTTGCATGATGTCGCGCCCGACCTGCCGATCATCCTGGCGACCCCCTCGGCGCGCGATCTGGGCGCCCCAATGCTGGCGGCTTCGGGCATTTCCGAAGTTGTCCATCACCCTCTGGCGTCGGCGGAGTTAGCCGCCGCATTGTCGCGCTGCGTGGCGGCTTCCGCTGCTCCGGAGTTGCAATGATGGCTGGTACGAAGCGCACTTCAAGACTGGCGGCACCGGATATTCGCGGCCAGGATATCTCTCAAGACCTGTGCGTGTATCGAGGGATAAGCCGTCACCGATATATGCCCAAGTTCGGCGTTGCCCTTGAGATCGACGTTTTTCAACAGTCCGCGAAAATGCTCGCCTTCCTGCACCGGTTTTCCGACCCCGTTCGAGAGATAGAAATTTTCCAGCCGATGGACATTGGCAGGAACGGAATTTCTGGTCACGGGATCGAACGTGACGATCAAGGCGACCTTTATTCCCGCTTCCTTGAGGGTCTCGGCGATGCCGAGCGCTGCGCTTGCTCCAAAGGAATGCCCGACCAGCACGATCGAGGTTATTCGCCCGCTTTTGCAGTCTTGCAGTGCTTCCCTCGCCAGGTCGGCGGCGAACGCATGATTGGTGATCGTCGTGCTGACGTTTCTTTTGCGCAGTTCGTCCGCCAGCTGATCGATGCCTGGCGACAGCACATTTGTAAACCCGCGCAGCAGGTAGACCTTTTCGCCGCCATGCAACGGCCTGAGCGGCTCGGTATAGCCTGACGGCGATAGTGACAGGCCGATGACGGCGACGAGCAAACCTGCGATTGCGGCACGAATCATTGTTTTTCAACATTCCTGAAGAGGCAGCATTGGGCCTGCTATCAACCTCCGTCGCGCTCGGGGTAGCAATTCCATGTTAACATGTCCACGCAGCTTCGGCCCCCATCAAAGGAGGCTTGAAGAAGTCGGTTTCGAGTTCTGCAATTGTATCCGGAATGTGCCGCGCGATGGCCGCTTATGGCGCGAAGGGGACATTGGTCAAGTCACCGATGGCCGTTTAGTGCCAAGAACAGCCATCGCGAATGCACTTGATTGAAAAGCTGTCCGAGGGCCTCAGTCAAAGGGGGGCGTATCGACTTCTCTGGAAGCAAGTGCGTCCGGCGCTCCGGCGTGGCGCGTGGGACGAGTTGGAGCTATCATCGACAGCCGCGCCCATTCCTCTGCCTCGTTCAGCCAGTATTCCATTTCTTTACGGGCAGCCGCGGCGCGCTGTCGGCACACGACTTCGAGAACGTTAAACTGGCTTTCCGAGTACATTGCAGGCTCCGTACAACGTGCGCGGACTTTAGCTGCGTGACGTCGAATTCATACTAAAGATTCTGTTATTCAGCGCGACAAAATAGTGGTCGACTATTTCCGAGCGTGTCTCACCAGGAAAAGAACGGGTCTGTCCCATGGGGACAGGTTCGAGCAGCGGGTTCTGCCTCGATCGAGACCGGATCATCGATATTGCCGTTCGTGATCTCGGAATTGTAACGGCATATTTCTGATGCCGGATCAGCCCTTAATTCCGCCGAAGCGACCGCGCTGTTTCCGCTGCGGGGGACAATGGGAGAGAGAGTTGTTGCGCACAATATTCGCTTGCGGCATGGGCATCGCGGTGGGGTTGCTTCTGGCGGCTGAAAGCTATGCTTTTGCACAAACCCTTTCGGCTGGCGACGCCACCCCTCGCCCCCGGTCAGCGAAAGACGCTCCATCGACGAGCGGAGCCGACATCTGGGACGCCAATCATGATGGCATCTACACGTGCGATGAGTGGAAGAATTACCTTGATCGCCTATTTACCCTGGCCGATCGCAACCGCGACGGGCATCTCGATCCGTCCGAATTCGCCAAAATCCGTCGGCCTGGGACCGCCTTCGCCGACGCGGACTTCGGCTACTTCGATGAAAACCAGGATGGAAAGATCACCCGCAGCGAGTTTGTTGATAAGCCGAGCGAGTTTATTTTGCAGTACGACAAGAACGGTGACTGCCGTGTCACGCAGGACGAAATGAAAGGTGAAAGCACCGATCAGAAGCGGCCGAATGGCAGGGGCAAGAAATTTTGACGGCGAAACGCCCCTCCGGCGGCGACGGCCATTGTCGGTGCCCCGCCCCCCAAAATACCCACCAAATACATGAGCGGACGGAGTCCGAGTTGGGTCAAAAGCCGGCTTCCCAGGAACGACCGGTTGAGCCGGCAGTCAAAAACTGACTTGCAGGGAACGTCCGCTTGTGTGCCACAAGCAGACTCGTGCACCAAAGCACAGCGCCTCTATTCAATTACTCGTTGGCTCGTCGCAAGGTATCGCGCTCTGTTGCATGCGTCGAAAGATGGGCTGTGGATCGGCGCGCCCGCATTGTTTTCTCAGGCTTGGGATGATGACTTGTTCTGCGGAAGACACCCCGGTTAACCATTTGGAGCAACGGACATCGAGCACTTGTTGCTCAAGGTGATGCTTTATGCCCTACGCACTTGCTCGAATGCACTTACCTCGATTCTCCGGACGCGCTCCCGCGACGCGTTGAACTCTGCCGCGAGGTTATCTAATGTATTGGCTCGTCGGCCAGATGTCGCGCCTCGATACAAGACCGGCGAGCCCGCATCGGCCCCTCCTCTTGCAAAATCGAGTCGCGCCGCCCGCTCGCCCGTGCTCGGGAGACGCTGCCTAACGCGACGACAACCCAAATTCGCAGCTCAAGCGATTCGAAAGAGTAGTTAAAGGGAGCCAAGCAGAAGATTTTTATGGTGTCAGTCTTCTAGATCCGTGCCGGGAACTGCACATCGATACAGCCGGATCTGATATGCGATAGGCACAGGGTAGCTGCG
>JAQGKJ010000693.1 GCA_028290165.1 Bradyrhizobium sp.
TCGCAGACCAGTAGCCACTTTGCGGAATGCGCTGACGGGAGTAGTAGCCAGGTGTTTGCTTATATCGTGCGGCGCCTTGTCCTGATGCTCGTGACCCTGTTCGGGATCTCGGTCATCATCTTTGTGCTGCTGCGCATCGTCCCCGGCAACATCGTCGATATTCTCTTTGCCGCCGCGGGATATGTCGATCCGGCCGACAAGGCGCATCTGGAGCAGGAACTCGGGCTCGACCAGCCGATCGTGGTGCAATATCTGCACTGGATCGGCGGGCTGCTGCACGGCGATCTCGGCTATTCCTATGTGTCCGAGAAGCCGGCGCTCGACGAGATCCTGCCGCGGATTCCGATCACCGCGCGGCTGGCCGGGCTCGCATTATTGTTCTCCGCGTCGATCGGCATTCCGCTCGGCGTGATCAGCGCGGTCAAGCAGGGCACCCGGCTCGACTATGCCCTGCGCGTCGTCAGCCTGAGCGGGCTGTCACTGCCATCCTTCTGGCTCGGCTTGTTGATCCTGATGGCGTCGGTTTCCCTGTTTGGCGTGATGCCGATCTTCAATCCGAACCCGAAAACCTGGAGCGAGGCCATCGCGATCTATTGCGTTCCGGCGATGGCGGTCGGCTTTCGCAGCGCCGCGCTGACGATGCGGATCACGCGCTCCTCGATGCTCGAAATCCTGCGGCAGGACTATATCCGCACCGCGCGCGCCAAGGGCGCCTCCGAGGCATCCGTCAACTATCACCACGCGCTGAAGAACGCGGTGCTGCCGGTCATCACCGTGATCGGGATCGAGGCGGCGTTCCTGATCGGCGGCTTGATCGTCACCGAAACCGTCTTCAATATCCCCGGCGTCGCCCGCTTCCTGGTCGAAGCGCTGCGCTGGCGCGACTATCCGATCGTGCAGAATCTCGTGATGCTGATCGCCGTCGTGGTCGTGTTCGCGAATTTCACGGTCGACATGCTCTACGCGGTGATCGATCCGCGCATCCGCTACACCGATTAGGAGGCCGCTTGGCCGCGATCAACTACGATAGCGAACTCAAGCGCGCCGGCGCCAACGCCTCGCATGGCTGGCGCCGGCTGACGTTCCTGGCGCAACGCCATGTGCTCGGCACCATCGGCCTTGTCATCATGGTGATGTTCGTGTGGGCGGCGGCGTTTGCCGATCTGATCTGCCGCTTCGATCCGCTCTCGGTCGATTCCGCGCACGCGCTTGCCCATCCCGACGCCCGGCACTGGCTGGGGACGGATTCCTTCGGCCGCGATGTCTGGAGCCGGATCATCCACGGCGCGCGCATTTCGCTCGCGGTCGGCATCGGCTCGACCGCGCTCGGCTCTTCGCTCGGCGTCATGATCGGCCTTGCATCCGGCTATTTGTCCGGCTGGGTCGATTTGGTGTTCCAACGAGTCACCGACATCTTGCAGGCCTTGCCGCTACTGGTGCTCGCGCTGGTGATGACGGCGGCGCTGGGGCCGTCGCTTCCGAACGTGATCATCGCAATCGCGATTCCGCTGATCCCGACCGTCGCCCGCGTCATCCGCGCCAATACTCTGGCGCTGCGCGAGCTGCCGTTTATCGAGGCGGCCAAGTCGATCGGCATGAGCGAGACGCGCATTGCGCTTCGTCATGTGCTGCCCAACACGCTGGCGCCGCTGATCGTGCTCGCCACCGCGCAGCTCGGTTCCACTATTCTTACCGAGGCGTCACTGTCGTTTCTCGGTGTCGGAATTCCCGAACCCTATCCGTCGTGGGGACGCATGCTGTCGGAGTCGGCAGCCGAGTATGTCCGCACCGCGCCGTGGCTGGTGATCTTCCCCGGCATGGCGATCAGCCTTGCGGTATTCGGCACCAATCTGTTTGGCGACGCGCTTCGCGACATCCTCGACCCGAGGCAGCGCGGCTGATGAACGAGGTGAAAATCGAAGCGACGGTTCTCGACGTGAAGAACCTGCAAACCGTGTTCTTCACGAATTCCGGGCTGTTCAGGGCGGTCGACGACGTTTCATTCCATGTGCGTCGCGGCGAGACGCTCGCGATCGTCGGCGAGTCCGGGTGCGGCAAGAGCGTGACCGCGCTTTCGGTCATGCGGCTGGTGCCCGACCCGCCGGGCCGGATCGTCGGCGGCTCCATCATGCTCGAAGGGACCGATCTGCTTCGGCTCGACGAAGACAAGATGCGCGAGATCCGGGGAAATCGCATCTCGATGATTTTTCAGGAGCCGATGACCTCGCTCAACCCGGTGATGCGGATCGGCGACCAGATCACCGAGGCGGTCCGCCTGCATCGGTCGATGACCCGGAAGCAAGCATGGGACCAGGCCGTCGAAATGTTGCGCCTGGTCAGGATCCCCGTGCCGGAACGGCGGGCGCACGAATATCCGCACCAGCTCTCGGGCGGCATGCGCCAGCGCGCGATGATCGCGATGGCGCTGGCCTGCCGGCCGGCACTGTTGATTGCCGACGAGCCGACCACCGCGCTCGATGTCACGATCCAGGCCCAGATCCTGGCGCTGGTGCTCGAGCTGCAAAAGGAGCTCGGCATGGGTTTGATCCTGATCACGCACGACCTTGGCGTGGTCGCCCAGACGGCGCAGCGCGTCATCGTCATGTATGCCGGCAGGAAGGTCGAGGAGGCCGATGTCGAAACCCTGTTCGCCAGCCCAAGGCATCCCTATACGCGCGGCTTGATGGCCTCGATCCCGGCGGTGCCTTCGCTTGGCGGAAACGCCGATGCGCGCCTGATCGAGATTCCCGGCATGGTGCCGTCATTGACCCGCCTGCCGAAGGGTTGCGCGTTCGCGCCGCGCTGTGCGTTCGCGATCGCCCGCTGCCACGCGGAATATCCGCCGCTGGAAAACTGGGGCGCCGGTCATCTGGCCGCATGCTGGCGTGCCGGCGAGATCGCAGGCCCGCCATGACCGACGCGCGCGCGCTGCTCGAGGTAACGGACCTGATGAAGCACTATCCGGTGCGAAGCGGCGTGCTGCGCCGCAAGGTCGGCACCGTGCATGCCGTCGATGGCGTCAGCTTTGCCGTCGGCGTCGGCGAAACGCTCGGGCTGGTCGGCGAGTCCGGCTGCGGCAAGTCGACGGTGGCCCGCAGCATCCTGCGCCTGGTCGAGCCGACCGGCGGCAGCATCCGGCTCAACGGACTGGACATCACCCATCTCGGCAAGGCAGCGTTGCGCCCGCATCGGCGTTCGATGCAGATCGTGTTCCAGGACCCGTTCGCTTCGCTCAATCCGCGCATGACCGCCGGCGATATCGTCGGCGAGCCGCTGAGCGTGCACGGTATCGCCACGGGCAACGGAAAGCGCGAGCGGGTCGCCGAACTGTTCGATCAGGTGGGCTTAAGGGCGGATCAGATGCAAAACTATCCGCATCAATTCTCCGGCGGCCAGCGCCAGCGCATCTGCATCGCACGCGCGCTGTCGCTCGGGCCGAGCCTGATCGTCTGCGACGAGCCGGTATCGGCGCTCGACGTCTCGATCCAGGCCCAGGTGATCAATCTGTTGATCGACCTGCAGCGCAAGCATGGTTTTTCGTATCTGTTCATCGCCCACGATCTCGCCGTGGTCGCCCATATCAGTCA
>JAQGKJ010000698.1 GCA_028290165.1 Bradyrhizobium sp.
TTTTGGGGGCGCTGCTGCTGGTCGCAGGCGTCTATATCTATGATTCGATGCAGACCTCGACGGTCGCGAATGGCCAGGTAGCGGAGGCCAATCGCACCATCGTGAACTGGGACGTCGCAGCCGCCGACTGGAATCTGCTGAAGCGGCGTGCCCATGACGACTGGATCAGGCTGTCGTCGAAGTAAGCAGGATTCTTCGCTCTCAGAGGTCAGCGCCCTCGTCGTCGCCGGGGGCGTTGTTGCGATCGGTTGCCGCTAGTTGCTCGCCTTCGCCTTCCGCGCATCCGCGATGACCTGTTCGAACTGCGCCATGGTGAGTACGCCCGGCACGCGGAATTTGCCGACGATAAAGGACGGCGTGCCCCGGAAGCCGAAGGCGGTGGCCTGGTCGTTGTTGCGCGCGAGGATCGCGTCGATCGTCTTGGCATTGGTGGCAAGGTCGCGAGTCACCCGGTCGACATCGATCCCTGCGCCCGCGAGCAATTCGCGGATCCGCGACTCGGTCAGCTTCGAGTTGACGCCCATCAGCGCATCATGCGCCTGAACGAATTTGTCCTGGTATTTGCTCGCCAGCGCCATCCGCGCCGCGATCTTGGAAACCTCGCCGAGAATCGGCCAGTCCTTCAGCACCAGCCGGACCTTGCCGTCGTCCTGCACCACCTGGCGCAGTTCGGGCTCGAGCTTGCGGCAATACGGACACTGGTAGTCGAAATATTCGACGATCGTGATGTCGCCGGTAGCATTTCCGGCGACCGGAATATCCGGGTCGCGCAGCACCAGGGCTTCCGTCAGCACCGTCTCGTCGCTTTGCGCCAAAGCCGACCGAGGCGCGATCTCGAGGCCGAGCATCGCCGCGCCCGCGCCAAGCACCCCAAACGCTTCGCGCCGGGTTCGCCGCCGGCTCAGCCGGGCCAAGTCGATCGATTCAGTCATCTCTGGTCTCCCGGCCCGCTTGAAGCGCCATGCTCAAGATAGCGATAAGTTACGCGCCAACATATAGAGCGCCACCGCAATAATGACAGCGGCAAAAACGACGTTGAGCGCGCCGCGCCGCCCCGATAAGTCCCGCGCCAGGCGGGTACCGAGCAGTCCGCCGGCGATGCCGCCCGCAATGAACAATCCCGCCAACCCCCATGAGATCAGCCCGGACCAGGCATAGCTCGCAGCCGTGGTCAGGCCGAATGCCGTGACCGCGACCAGCGACGAGGAGACCGCGTTCATGATCGACATCCCCGTCGCCAGCATCAGCGCCGGCACGATCAAAAATCCGCCGCCGATGCCGAAAAAGCCGGACAGTGTTCCGGTCGCAAGACCGAGCCCGACAATGGCGGGCATGTTGGTCCAGTCCATCTCGACGTCGGGCAGGCCGACCCGCGACCGCGTCTTCAGCATCAGCACGGCGATCACCAGCATCACGAGCGCGAACAGCGCGAGCAGTTTCTGGCCATCGAGCATGTTGCCGAAGATCGAGCCCGTGAACGCGCCGATCATTCCGGCGGCCGCGAACGTCAGCGCGCAGCCGCATCGCACGGTGCCGCCGCAGGCATGGTTCGACAGATTGACCGCAGCATTGGCGGCGACCGCGATGGCGCTGGTGCCGATCGCCACATGGGGTTCGGGCACGCCGACCACATAGACCATCAGCGGCACCGCGAGCACCGATCCGCCGCCGCCGACCAGACCAAGCGAAAATCCGACCAGCGAGCCCGATGCCAGCCCGAGCACGCCCTGCATTGCGGAAATCATGAAGATCGTAACCCAGCTTGCACGGCGCTCCCCTTGAAGAATTTCTGCAATCTCTAGGGTGGCCGCGCCAAAACCGCAATGCGGATCAGCGTATCAAGAGCGTCACCGCCAGCGGCACCAGGAACGATGTCACCAGCGCGTTGAGGCTCATGGCGATGCCGGCGAACACGCCCGCGACCGCATCGACCTGAAACGCGCGCGCGGTGCCGATGCCGTGCGCGGCGATGCCGACGGCGAACCCGCGCGCGCGGAAATCGGTAATGCCGATCCGGTTCATCAATGGCGTGACTGTCATCGCGCCCATGATGCCGGTCAGGACCACCGCGACCGCCGTCAGCGACGGATCGGCGTGCAGGGATTCGCTGATGCCCATCGCGACGCCCGCCGTGACCGATTTCGGCGCCAGCGACAGAACGACCGTGCGCGGCAGGCCGGCGGCCTCGGCCAGCAGCACCACCGAGACGATCGCGGTCACCGAGCCCACGACCAGCGCCGCCAGCATCGGCAGGATCGCCGCCGTCACCTGCTTGCGGTTTTCGTAGAGCGGCACCGCGAGCGCCACCGTCGCCGGCCCGAGCAGGAAGTGCACGAACTGCGCCCCGCCGAAATAGGTGGTGTACGAGGTGCCCGTCAGCAGCAGGAACGCGCCGATGATCCACATCGAATGAAACACCGGATTGGCCAGCGGATGCCGCTGCGTCCAGAGTGACACCGCATCGGTGATCGCATAGGTCAACAGCGTCACCGTCAGCCAGAGCAGCGGCGACTGCGACAGATACACCCACAGCGAGAACGGATTTTCGCTCATGGCGCGCGCCGTTCGTGCGCCATCAGGCGGCTCGCGGCCAGAAACGTCGCAACCGTCACCAGCAAGGTCACCACCACGGAGATCGCAAGCACGGCTGCGACCGCGAAGCCATGCTCGGCGATCAGATCGAGTTTTTGCACGACGCCGACACCGGCTGGGACAAACAATAGCGACAGGTTCGCAAGCAGGCCCCGGCTGGCGCTCTCCACGCCATCGCCTTGCAGCGGCCCGCGCGCGAGAATTGCGAATCGGTCGCGCGCCAACAGCAACAGCAGCAGAAGCAGGAGCCCGACCACCGGGCCCGGCATCGGCAGACCGAGACCGCGTACGAAAACCTCGCCGGCCAGTTGACACAAGAGAATGAGGCTGAGGTTTGCGATCATCGGCAATCCGCGCGCGGAAAAGCCGCTGCATCAGGCAATCCCAAGCTCAACCCTTCAGCCGGCTGACGCATTCGCCGTAATAGCCGCCACTCTTTTCGATCCATTTCATGCCACCGTTTGCATTGGTGGCCTTGTTGGCGCTGAATTGATCCGCACAAGTAAGCGTCCGCGCTTTGTCCGGGCTGGCGCCGGAATATTTCGGCGCAATCGTCGTAGGAAACACCGCCTGCGTCGTGCCTGCTCCACATTCCTCTTCGCGAAACTCTTTCCACTTGCGACCGTTTAGTTTGCCGGCAACTTCCGCGGCCATATATTTTATGGCGCATCCCGGGACTGTCGGCGCAGCTCTTGCGACTTCGGCAGTCGACGTGGGGTTGGGCGGCGGAGAAACCGCCGGAGGCGATGGGTCACGCGGTTCCTCCGAATCGACAGGCGGAGTCGTTGCAGCTGGCGCGGGCGCACCGGCTTGGGCCAGGAGATCGACGCGTGCCTCGTCCAAATCGAGCTGGCCGCCTCTGGCGGCGGGGCGGGAGCTGAAATCTCTCAAGATACCCGCGATCGATCTCGCGTCGCTTGTCGGTTCATCGCGCTGCGACACGTTTGGATAGGCTGAATTGTCGATGGCCACGGCCACACGACTGCCCAGTGCCGCTGAGGCTGTTTGGGAAAATATGATCAGCGCGATGGAAGCGGTTATATTCCAGCAGATTTTTCTCATGCCCCTCCTTGTGAGACTGACGGCTCGCCGTTTCGGCTAATAGGCCCAGGCGAGTTCGGCCCGGGCCTGCCGTGGAACGAAAAAGCGCTTAACCCTTCAGACGCTTGTTGCACTCGCTATAGTAGCCGCCGCCTTTTGCATTCCATTTCATGCCGCCTGTGGTGTTAGCGGCTTTGTTGGCCTTCCATTGCTCCGCACAGGTGTGTTCACGCGCCAGGCCTGGCTTTTCCTGGGCGTATTTTGGATCGACGGCGGTCGGAAATACTGCGTTGCCGACCGGCACGGGCGCAGCCGGTGCGGCGGCAGGTGCGGCTTCCTTCTTCGCCTCTTTCGGCGCCGCCGGGGTGGCAGGCGCAGCGGCAGGCGTGGCCGCTGCAGCGTCGGCACCGCATTGGGCTTTGCGGAAGTCGTTCCATTTCTGGCCACCGAGCGTGCCGGCTGCCTTGGCGGCCTGGTATTTCGCACTGCATTCCTGCGTGGTCAGGGCCTGCGCTGGCGCTGTCGCAGCGAACGCGGCAACACCGATTGCCGCAACCGCACACAATAATTTTGCTTGAATATTCATCCTTGGTCTCCCTGGGGTAGCGATCCTGAGGCCCCCATCCTAGCGCAGCAATCGCGCCTGACAACGGAGCGACGGGCCGTTGGACCAAAATATCGTGGTCCTGAAAGCGCGGCCCAGCCGGCTCCATTCATCCGCGGTTCAGCATGGCAGCGCGACGTTGCGCCGGTCTTCAACCCGAGGTGCTCCCATGATGACATTTTCATCCCGCGTAGCCGCGACCGCCATCGCGTCCCTGTTCCTGATGAGTTCGGCGTTCGCGCAAACCACGACACCGGCGACCCCTGCACCCGCGGCGAAGGCCGCGCCCGCCGAGAAGAAGGCCGAGAAGCCGCGAACCGCAGCCTCGCTCGAATGCTCGAAGGATGCCGATACCAAGGGCCTCCACGGCAAGGAGCGCAAGAAGTTCATGTCCGACTGCAAGAAGACCGCAAAGGACGCCGCTGCCAAGCCGAAGTCGTAGGCTTGCGTCACCTTCTCCCGGTGGGGAGGGTGACTGCATTTGGCCCGCTCAGGAGCTGCCGTCATACCCCGCCACCGGGTCTCGCCTTCGGCGAGCCCCGGTGACAGGCTCCAGCGGGGTATCCAGTACGCTGCAGCCTCTCGATGAATCACTCCTGTCTCTGGAATACTGGACCACCCGCTTTCGCGGGTGATGGCGGCTGAGCGCTTCCCACGCGCATTGCTGCATCGCGCTGGCGCATTTGTCCCCTGCGCCCGGATTTGCCATAAGGCGGCGTGAGCCTGATCCCCGCATCGATGGCGTTTGCCATCCCCAGCCGCATCAAAACCCTCAACGTGCTCGAAACGCTCGTTATCGGCACCGCCGGCGGCGCGCTGTTTTTATGGGCAAACCTTCCGGGCGGGTTGATTTCCGGCGCCATGATCTCGGTCGGCATCGCCGCGATTGCGGGAAGGCCGCTG
>JAQGKJ010000703.1 GCA_028290165.1 Bradyrhizobium sp.
TCCGCTGGCGCAACGTGCTGTTCGGGATGTATTTCTTCCAGCTCTCCCGGCGCAAGCCCGATCGGGTGAAGCAACTGATCCTGGGCGGCGTGCGGATGGCGCTCGGGCCGGATTACGACATCGCGACGCATTTCACGCCGCGCTACAATCCCTGGGATCAGCGGCTGTGCCTGGTCCCCGATGGCGACCTGTTCAACGCGATCAGGGAAAAGCGCGCCTCCGTCGTCACCAGCGAGATCGACACCTTCACCGAGAACGGCATCCGGCTGAAGGACGGCAGCGAACTCGAAGCCGACATCATCGTCACTGCTACCGGTCTTAATCTGCAGGTGGTTGGCGGCATTGAAGTGAGCGTCGACGGCCGCGCCATCGATTTCGCCCGCAAGCTGAACTACAAGGGCATGATGTATTCGGATGTGCCCAATCTGGCGTCCTCGTTCGGCTACACCAACGCGTCGTGGACGCTGAAATGCGACCTGACTTGCGAATATGTCTGCCGCCTGATCAATTACATGGACCGGCATGGCTACAAGCAATGCATGCCGCACAATATCGATCCCTCGATCACCGAATTGCCTTCGCTGGATTTCTCCTCCGGCTATGTGCAGCGCTCGGTCGCGAAAATGCCGAAGCAGGGCTCGAAGCGGCCCTGGCGGCTCTATCAGAACTACGCGCTAGATATCGTCACGCTTCGATTCGGCAAGATCGAGGTCGGTGTGATGCAGTACTCGTGACGGTATGCGGCTGCGCCGGTTCGGCGCGGCGGCGGCGTCGACACGGTTGCGATTGGTCGTCCTGCACAACCTTGATGCGTTGCAAGGCGCGACGATCGCCGTCCGTCACAATTGGCTGGATGGCAAGACCGCCGTGGCGTCCGTTGACCGGAATTGCTAAATAGCAGGAAAATCCCCGGAGTCCGGACATGTCGATGCCGCCAAGGTCGCCGGTGATCACGAACTACGCGATTGCGGTTCTGTCGGTGGTCGCGGCCCTCGTCGCGGACCTTGCGTTTGACCGCTGGCTTGGGGCCGAGCCATCGGCCTCGTTGTTTCTCTGCGCGATCATGCTGGTGGCGTGGGTCGGCGGCACACGCCCGGCGGTGCTCGCCGCCACACTCGCCGTCTTCGCCTACGCTTTTTTGTTGCTGCAGCCGGAGCATTCGTTCGCCCTTCCGCTCAAGAACGTTCCGCGGCTTGCACTGCTCGCCATCGCTGCGATCCTGGCGGTGTCATTGAGCGCCGCGCAGCGACGGGCGGCAGCCTCGCTCCGACGCGTGCGCGACGAACAGCAGGTGACGGTGCGGGAACTGCAAGAACTCAACGAAACACTGCGCATCGAAAATGCCGAACGCAGGCAGGCGGAGCAAAGAGCCCGCCGGGCCGAACAAGAACTCCAGCTGACGGTCGATACGATCCCGGTGCTTGCCGCGCGCTATCGCCCCGATGGGTTCATGGAGTTTCGCAACAGGAACTGGAGGGATTATACCGGCCTCTCGCAGGACAATCTGGAAGGCCATCGCTGGGGAGGCGCGCTGCATCCCGATGATCTCGCGATGGTCGAGCGGGAGTGGCGCGCGCATATCGCCACGGGTGGGCCGTTCGATTTGGAACAGCGGCTGCGAAGCGCCCACGGAGAGTACCGATGGCACTGGGTCCGCCGCGTACCGCTGCGCGATGAGAGCGGCGAGGTAGTCAAATGGTACGGTGTCGCGTTCGATATCGACGATCGGAAGCGCGTTGAAAACGCGCTGCGACAGAGCGAAGCCGAACTGGCCAAAGCCAGGCATGAACTTCAGTTGATCATCGATACAGTGCCAGTGTTGATGCTTCGCCATCGCGCCGACGGTGTTATCGATTTCGTCAATCAAACCGGGCGCAGCTACAGCGGAATCGCATCGACGAATTGGACGAGACGCACCAGCGCCATAACTCATCCCGACGATGTTTCGCGGCTTGAAGAAGCCTGGGATGTCGCATTGGCAACGGGCGAACCATTCGAGACGGAAGCGCGGCTGCGAAGAGCCGATGGCGAATACCGCTGGTTCGCCACACGGCGTGTGCCTTTGCGCAATCGCGACGGAGAGGTGACCGCCTGGTACGCGGCGACCTACGACATTGAAGATCGGAAGCGGGCAGAGGATGCGCTGCGGCAGAGCGAAGCGGCCTTGTTGGAAGCGCGGCATGAACTTCAGCTGATCATCGACACGATCCCGGCGCTGGTGGTTCGCCACCAAGCCGACGGGATCATCGATTTCGTCAACCAGACATGGCGCCGTTACACCGGCCTTTCACAGGCCGCCTGGAAGGGGCGGGGGAGCGTTGTGGTTCATCCCGACGATCTTGCGCGGGTTGAACAAGTATGGTTTGCGCATTTGAAGACAGGCGAAGCGTTCGAGACCGAACAGCGTCTGCGGAATGCCGATGGAGAATACCGCTGGCATTTCCTCCGCCGGGTGCCGTTGCGCAATCGCGACGGAGACGTGATCGCGTGGTACGGGGCGGCTCACGACATCGAAGACAGGAAGCGCGCCGAGACCACCTTGCGGGAGAGGGAGGCGCAATTGGCGGAGGCCCGGCGCGACCTCCAGCTCACGATCGATTCAATTCCAGTCATGGTGTCGACTTTTGAAGCCGACGGCACCCGCAGTTTCGTCAATCAAACGTGGCAGAATTACACGGGTCATAGTGAGCGAGAAGCGACGGGCAAGGGACTGAACACCTCAGTCTATTATCATCCGGACGATGCTCAGACATTCGATGACGCGTGGCGCGCCTCACAGGCAAACGGCGAGATGATGTCTGTAGATGTGCGCACTCGCAGAGCCGATGGCGTGTATCGATGGTACACGATGCGGCGCGCGCCACAGCGCGACGAGAGCGGAAATATTGTCAAATGGTATTCGGTCGGTGTCGACGTCGAAGACCAAAAGGTTGCCGAGAATGCGCTGCGGAAAAGCGAGGCCCAGCTTGCAATTGCCGAGCGAGAGCTGCGACTCACGCTCGACTCGATTCCGACGCTCGCCTGGCGTGCCCGGGCGGATGGCTTTGCAGAGTATCTCAACAAGCGCTGGCTCGATTACACCGGCTTCTCGCCTGCGCAGGCGTTGGGCTGGGAATGGCAGGCTGCGATTCACCCCGACGACCGGGCAGGGCTGCACGGTACCTGGCTAAAAATGCTGGCCTCCGGCAAGCCTGACGATGCCGAGGCGCGGATGCGGCGGTTCGACGGATCGTATCGCTGGTTCCTGTTTCGCACTGAGACTTTGCGAGACGAGAGCGGTACCGTTGTCGGATGGTACGGAACCAATATCGATATCGAGGATCGAAAGCAGGTTGAAAGCGCGCTGCAGCGGAGTCAGGCCTATTCGGCCGAGGCGCAAAAGCTCAGCCAGACAGGCAGCTTTGCCTGGGAGGTCGCCACCCGCGACTACTTCTGGTCGGACCAGACCTATCAAATTCTGGGCT
>JAQGKJ010000716.1 GCA_028290165.1 Bradyrhizobium sp.
CCGCGACCACTTGCATGCACTCGGGGCGACCGAGGCGTCCGAGCGTTACCAGCGTTGCGTGCGGCCTCGCCAGCCAGGGCGGCACGAAATCCGATCGCGCCGACACCACGGCAAGCAGCCGCGCGCGGCCGATGCTGTCGGTCAACCGGGTCATCATCTCGAGCGTGGTGGCGTCGATCCAGTGCGCGTCTTCCAGCACGATCACCACCGGATCGCCGTCGCCGGTCCGCGCCATGATCTCGACGATCAGGGCGAGCATCGATGCCTTGCGTTGCGCCGGCGATTGAGCGATGGCGGCTGTCTCGGCCAGCGGCAACGACAACAGCTCCGCCAGCAGCGGCCGCGCAACTGGATCGGCGATGCGCCGCGCCGCGAGCAGAGCGCGAACTTTGTCGGCGCGCGCATCCGCTGGATCGGCAGGCGCAAAGCCGGCGACGCGATTGAGATACTGGATAACGGGGTAAAGCGCGCTATCGCTGTGATAGGGTGAGCATTGCAGGTTGATGCGCGCATGCGCCTCGCTTGCGACCTCCTCCTGCAGCGCCTCAATCATGCGCGACTTCCCGATACCGGCTTCGCCGATCACGGTCACGATCTGGCCGTCACCTTGCCGCGCCAGATGCCAGCGTTCGCGCATCAGCCCCATTTCATGCGCCCGGCCGATCAACGGCAGGCTTCCGGTGCGGATCGCAGCAAAACGGCTTTCGACCGAGGCCTCACCGCAAACTCGCCAGGCCGGCACAGGGCGGGCAAAGCCTTTCAACTCGTGCTCGCCGGTGTGGCTGAGTTCGAAATGGCCACCTGACAATTTTTGGGTCGACTCGCTGATGATGATGCAGTCCGGCTCGGCCAACGCCTGCAGCCTTGCGGCGAGGTTGGGCGTTTCACCGACGATGGTCCGCTCCTGCGCCATGCCGGTGCCGATGATTTCGCCTACCACGACGAGGCCGGTGGCAATGCCGATCCGCGCCTGCACGCGCGTTCCGTCTGGCGTTTCAATTGCGCCGACCTCCGACAGGATTCCAATGGCGGCGCGAACGGCACGTTCCGCCGCATCCTCGAAGGCACGGGGAAAGCCAAAATAGGCCAACACGCCATCGCCCATGAATTTGGCGACGAAACCACCATAACGCCCGATCTCACCCGCCACTGCGTCCTGGTATTGCCGGATAAGACCGCCAAGCAGCTCCGGATCGAGCCTCGCCGACAGCGCCGTGGAGCCGACCATATCAGCGAACATCACGGTCACTTGCCGCCGCTCGGCGTCGCCGGATCCGGCCTCCTCCGGGGCGGGTGATTTTTCGCCAGACGAGATCGGGTGGGCAGAAGAAGATTTGTCGAGCGATGAAGTCTTGTCGGAGGAGGAAATTGGGGCCGCGTTGGCATTGCGCGCTGCGATCGCCTTCAAGAGGCGGCGGCGATTACCCAGGGACAGACCCAAGTGCGCGAGATCGTTGTCATCGAGGTCCGCCAGGATATCCAGGTCGATGTCGTTTGCCTCAAACGCGTCGGCGTATTGCTCCAGATTGTTCCCACGCAACCAGTCGCGAAGGTCTCTCATGCAGTCGGTTCCCCAGCCTTCTGAATAAGGCACACTGGCACATCTTTGGAAATTGGGCACAGGATTTCGAGGTGCACACGGGACATGGCCTTAGCCCGAATGGGCCCAGCAGCATGGGCCAGGGCCGAGTTATTGCGGTGCCGGGGACCCCCCTGGCGAACTCCAAACCCGGCGCGTGCCGCAACGCACCGATGAACCCGAAGCCTCCACGGTCCCTAACGCGCGTTTCGGGGATTGAGAAGAACATCGCACTGGGGCCGAACTCTTGGCCCTCAGGCGCCTTGCTGAGGAGCCTGGGCGGCCGCGCCGTGCGCGTTTCGGAACTCTGGCCGCTGAGCCAGGCCAATAACCCTCTAAAGCATCCACGGCCACGGGGTCCGGGAGCCGCGTCGTCCGCACACCTCGCCTGCAGACGACCAGGCTTCGATTCCCGACGCGGGAGACCCCAAGCACTTCGAATCGTGAACCATAGGGTGTTTTGTTCGGGATGTTACCAAATTGGCACGGACTGGCGGACAGAAAATAGCTATATCGTCCGCATGAAAAGCGTTCTGGATCAGATCGGGGCAGTTTGGCAGAACCGCACCGTTGTGGTGAAGCTGCTAAGCTTCGCCTCGATCGGCGTTCTGAACACCGCGATCGATCTCTTAGTTTTTACCGCGGCTTACAAAATCCTCGCGTTACCTTTGATTGCATCGAACGTCCTCGCGTGGCTGGTCGCGGTAAGCGCCTCATATGCCATGAATACAAAGCTGACGTTTGGTCGCGAAACCGGAGGCGTATTCAGGACTGAAGATTTCTTACGTTTCGTCGGCTCGGGGTTCCTGGGTGTGATCGTTACGACAACCACGCTCGTTATTTTTTCCCATTACACCACCATCGTCGGAGCTAAACTCCTCTCGGTCATGGGCGGCTTTGCTGTCAATTTCTCCTTGACCCACTTTGTGGTTTTTCGTCCCGTTAGGACCCGGGTGGGACGTAAGTTCACGCTGGAGATATAGAGGGTACCAAACGACTTTGCTTTGGTTGATCACCCGGAAATTTCTCAGAACCAATCCCTCGCTAGCCTCGAAACCGAATTCCGATTATTCGAAACAGGCCGCTTAAATGACTGCGCGGCCGCCGGAGGTTGTCTTTGCCTACCCGGCCGGGTCGCGAACCGACGGTTCGGGTTCGGGACCCTGTCTAAGCGCGCGGTTGACGTGCGGCGAACGGCGACGGCTCCAATGACGGCGCGCCAGCGGCCCAGCCGGCCTGCGAAGAGGGGCGGGACGGTCCTCGCGAGCTGTTGCTGCGGTTGTCCGCCAACTGAACGGCTACTGGAACTAACATATCGATCAGATGTTGCCGCGGCGACCCGAGAGCAGTTGTTTTGAAACTGATAGACGAATTCCGCGAAAATGCCCGGGCATGCCTTGACCTTTCCCGGAAGCCGGGATCTGTCGAATCTCAAGCTCACTGGCTAGCGATGGCGCAGTACTGGTTCGATCTGGCGGCCCAACCTGAAGATCGCACACCAATTGAGCCAGTCGATCGGCCAGTGGCGAGTCCCTCGCGCCGGCGCGTTGGACGTTAAATTACGACGGAACATTCGTGAATTTGGAATTGAGCCCTCCGGAGCGTTTGGACTAGGCGGGCTTCGACGCTTTGCCCATCAAACGACCTCCTCCTATCAACCCGGTGGAGCGTGACATACGGCTTCAGCCGTTCTGGGTTGGGACCGTATTCTAGCGGGTGGAATTCGGCTACGTGGCGGCAGAGTACTTTCACCCACTCGAAGCATGTGGATCGTCCGCCGACACGCCGCCGCCGACCGTTCGTCGATCCTCGGTCAGAACAATATTCAGCGCGCGATCGAGCCGACACACCGTTCGGCCGGAACCGGTTTATTTGAGCGATGTCGCGCGCGCCGGCTTTAGAGGCCGTCCGACGCCCGGCACAACGACATCAGGAGTGGCGGTCGGGTCGGAAACAGGACCATCCTGACCCTTCAGGGTCAGGATCTCGGTCCGTTCGTCCCTCTTGATTGTTACTTCTCGGGGCAGGATCACCTTCAGCACCCAGCCGGCATGCGCTTCGCCCTGGCGCAGGCGCACAATCTTCTGATTGGTCCGATCAAGGAAAACCGCAGTCGCATCTCGCTCCGCCACCACGGCGCCGATCAGCGCCAATGGCGGCGGTTGCTGAACTGCGCTTACAGGTACGCGCCGTAATCGCCGGGTCGCTGCCGCAGAGCCGGCAAAGCCTAAGTCGGGATCGCGGCGATCAGCCTGCTCCGCACGCTTTTGCGCGCCAACGGGCTGAAAACAACAATTACGACAGCGAGCCAGGCCGTGCTTTCCATGACAAGCCGCGCCAATCCGCTCCAGGGCAGCATGAGCCGGATCACAGCGCCCAGCTCCCATCCGCACAGGATGACAATGGCCGTTATCGCCGCCAATAAGGCAAGGTGCTGGAACGGATGCCGCAGCGTCTGCCTCAGGACGGTGAGCGCCAAGAGGCCGAATTGAGCCAGCAGGTCGCTCGCGACGATTGCGATGGCAGCGCCAAGCGGGCCCATCCGCGGAATCAAGGCCACCGCGAGGAATAGGAAAACAACAAGCTGCAGTCCCTTGGTCCGCACCAGAATATCGCCACGATTGCTGTAGCTGGCGAAGCTCAGGGCCAGGATCGACGGCGCCACCACGCTGGTGCCGATCAGCAGGGTGACGGTGAGCAACGGATCGTAGGGAATGCTGCCATCGGTCCAGAGCTCAAAAAAATCCGGCCAGAAGGGCAAAAGCCCTGACACCACGATGCTGGCCAGCAAGGTCACAAATACCGATCCCTGAGCGTAAAGACTTCGGAGCGTCTGCTTCTTGCCGACGGCGTAGTCATGGCCAAGTTCGGCGGCGAGTGGCAGCGTCGTCTGATAGCACAGCATCCGCAGCACCCCCGCGATCACCCGCGTGAGGCCCCATTGGGCAACAGCAACGCGATCGGAAACCAGAGCACTCACGAGCAGGACAGGCGCATTCAGCAATGCCATTTCAGCTGCTCCGGACACGGCGAATGGAAATGAAACGCGAAATTGACCGATGCTCCAGCGCCACGATAGCGGTTTATGCCCTGCGCGCAAAAACGGAAATCGACGCGGCGCGTCGATCGCCACGAAATAGACCATAATGATCAATTGCGTTGCGACATAGGTAAGGGTGACCGCCAGCAAACTTGCGGTCGTAACGATCACCGTCAGTTGCGCGAGCTGCCCGAGCAGCTGCCCCACACACTGCAGCCAGACTGCCCGACTATAGAGACCGCGCGCGCGATAGAGGCCCGACACCAGATTGGATGGCAGCGTCAGCAGCATACCCACCACCATCACCATGAAGGCGACATCGAAATGCGGCGTGCCCTGAAATCCGAGCACGC
>JAQGKJ010000747.1 GCA_028290165.1 Bradyrhizobium sp.
CCAAACCGTTTCTCGGCGGACAGTTTGGGCATCGACCTCGATCAGTCTGTAGTCCCGTCGCTGCATTACAAAAGCAGCTTCCAGGATTCTCTTTTGGCTGAAATCGCTTATGCCATTTTGTCTGAACTTCAGGCCGAAACCTCTGCCGGCAGACTGCTTGCTGAAACGTTGGCTTCCAGCCTCGCCGCGAGACTGGTTCAACACCACGCAAGCCCATCACCGTCGCAGCCAGGTCCCCGCACTTTACGGAAAGGACTTGATCGACGCCGACTTGCCCGCGTGCTTGATTACATAGAGGCTCACCTGGAGGGCGATCTTACCATTGATCATCTGGCATCGATCGCGTGTCTTAGCCGTTTCCATTTCGCCCGAGCCTTCAAGTCCGCCGTTGGTCAACCTCCCCATCGTTACGTGGGCGGGAAGCGGCTCGAACGCGCCAAGGCGTTGCTGGTTCGAGGCGACCAGTCCCTGGTCGATATTGCGCTCGCGCTCAACTTTTCCTGCCAGGCCAATTTCACCCGAGCTTTTCGGCAGGTCACGGGTCTGACACCCGGTCAGTATCGGCGAAATTTCTCCGTCTGAATTCAACCGGCGGCGGAAGCAGGCCCTCGCCCCATCGATTGCTGTCATTCGCCGCTGCGCCGCTGCCAGCAAGAAATGACAAAACCCAAGCAACCGGCGCAAAGCCACGCTAGGTCAAATTAGTTCATCAGTTCGGCCGGATACGCCCGCCAACTGAATAGGAACGATCATGACCAATGAACAGAAGGTTGCAGTCATTACCGGTGCCTCGCGGGGTATTGGTGCCGGCCTGGTGAAAGGCTTCCGCGAAATTGGCTTTCGCGTCGTTGCCAACTCCCGTTCGATCAGCAAGAGCGATGTTGCGGACGATCCGGCTATCCTGATCGTCGATGGCGATATTGCCGGTCCCGATACCGCCGAGCGTATCTTCGGCGCGGCCATCGAGCGGTTCGGGCGTATCGACACACTCGTCAATAACGCCGGCATCTTCATCGCCAAGTCATTCACTGATTATTCCGAGGCCGACTTCGCAAGCATGGTCGCCACAAATCTGACGGGATTCTTCCACATCTCGCAGAAGGTCGCGTCCTGGATGCTGCAAGTCGGCTCGGGCCACATCGTCAACATTACCGCAACGATTGCCGACCAGCCGATGGCGTCGCTTGCGGCGGCCCTTGCCGTTCTGACCAAAGGCGGCCTCAACGCCGTTACTCGCGCGCTCGCCATCGAGTACGCCAGCCGGGGCATCCGGGTGAACGCCGTCGCGCCGGGCGTCATCGGGACGCCGATGCATTCGCCGGAGATGCACGAATTTCTCGCCGGTCTGCAGCCCATGGGTCGAATGGCAGAGGCGCACGAAATTGTCGACGCCGTGCTGTATCTGGAAAAGGCGACATTTGTCACTGGTGAGATCCTGCACGTCGACGGCGGCGCCTCCGCGGGCCGCTGGTAGGAGGCGTGCAAATGTGGCCGGACCGACGCCTGGTTGACCTTTTCAAGATCGAGCATCCCCTTGTCCTGGCGCCGATGGCGGGATTTGGCACGGTCGGACTGGCGGCGTCGGTCTGCGCCGCCGGCGGCCTGGGCTCGATCAGTTGCGCGACAATGCAGCCACAGCTCGCAGCGAAGACAATTGAAGAGCTGCGGCGGCTGACGAGCAAACCAGTCAACGTCAATTTCTTTTGTCATGCGCGGGCGAGAGCGGATGCTCACCGCGAACAAGCTGGCATGATCGGCTGTTGCCCTATTATCGCGAACTTGGAATTGATCACGAACCGCCGTCCCGCCTGGATATCGCACCGTTTGGCGACGCCATGTGCGAGGTCGTCGAGAAGACAAAGCCCGAAGTGGTGAGCTTCCATTTTGGCCTGCCGGCATCAGACCTGCTGGCCCGGGTCAAGGCGACGGGTTGCCGCGTCATGTCGTCGGCGACGACGGTCGAGGAGGCGCTTTGGCTGGACGCTCGTGGCGTCGATGCGGTCATCGCTCAGGGATATGAAGCCGGTGGACATCGGGGGATGTTCCTCGCTGCCGACCTCAACCGTGCGATCGCCTCACAGCCCGGCACATTGGCGCTGGTGCCGCAAATCGCTGATGCCGTCAGCGTGCCGGTCATCGCTGCTGGTGGGATTGGCGATGGCCGTGGCATTGCCGCCGCATTTGCGCTTGGAGCGTCCGGAGTCCAGATGGGGACTGCCTTTCTCCGCTGTCCTGAAGCCGCGACACCACCCCTGCATCGCGACGCTCTGCGGCATGCGCGTGGGGACGCAACGTTGCTGACAAACGTGTTCTCCGGGCGACCCGCACGCCTCCTCGTCAACCGGCTGGCTATCGAGATTGGTCCCGTTTCGGACGCTGCTCCGGATTTCCCTTTACCTTTGGGCGATTTGGCGCTCTTGCGGATTGAGGCGGAGCAGCGGGGGCGCAGCGATTTCACGCCGTTCTGGTCGGGTCAGGCCGCTCCGCTGGGAACGGAGATGCCCGCCAAAGCGCTAATGCTAAAAATGGCGACGGAAGCAATCGGGCGATTCAAGTGGCTTGGATGCAGCAAGGCTGTTTGAAGTGTTCGAAGCTGAGCGAGGGTTCGTCCATGCAGCCAACCATGTCGCGCCGGCCAGGTTTTGCAACCGCGAATTGCCGATGACGAATCTGGCTGCGGGTTGACGCGCGGCATTTTCCGCAGCCGGCCGGCTGAGGGAGCCGATCCAGTCGCGGTAAATTTCGGAATTTCAGAAATTTCTCTTGACGCCGGGGTAAAATCAGGAATATACCGATTCCGTCCCGCCTCCTCTGAGGGGCGTTTCGCGATCGTCACGGACGTAGGCGGCGGGATGCGGTGGACGCGGGCGGCGCCTTTGACGAACGGTGCTGACGCGGACGGCGAAGTCGTGTGGTCCTGACACCCCGGCGCTGGTGTCAAGTTGGCGGAGGCAACTCCGCTTGCGACGGTGTCAACAAGCCGATCACCGGGGAGAGCACGAAGGAAACCGTTAAAACCATTGCGCGGGGAATGCCGGGCTAACCCGGTGTGACCGTGGTGACTAACGCGCGTGCTTTCTACACTACACGCGCGGCTGCGGGCGCATCGAGCGCCCGGCATTCCCTGCGCCCTCTGATTTTCGGGCGAATGGTTCATGCACAACTCGGGCGCATCGCGCCGCGGGAATGTGAAGCTGCGTCTCGAATTGGCTGTTTGAAATTTCGAACAACGAAATGACCAGATCGTCGTCCCTGCGAAAGCAGGGACCCATAACCACCGTTGTTGGTTGGAGCAAATGCCGTTAGCCACTGTGCCAAAACGTAAAGCCGCGGCGTATGGGCCCCTGCTTTCGCAGGGGCGACTGAAAATTGAACCGTCTTGAGAACGCTTGCCGCTCCCTACTTCACCCGCCTGTAAAAATTGCTCGCGCTGCCGCGTCCTCCGGCCACGTTTGGATTGGTGTTGACGAACTCGTCAGCGGTGAGCTTGTCGATGGTGCGGGTCTGCGCCTCGCCTTCCCAGTTCGGGAACGAAGCGGACACGATGTTGTAGGTCACCGTCTTGTTGGCCTCGTCGACCGTGTAGGTGCCGAACACCGACAGGCTGCGCCGCATGATCGCGGCGTATTCCTCGGGCGTTGCGGTCATGCGGTTGTTGGACGCGATCCTGGGCACGTCGCCGGCGACATGGATCTGGGCGAAGCGGCCGTCGGCCGTGAAGATCAAAATGCCTTTGGGCGTCTCGCCGAACGGATACGACTTCTTGCCGTCGGGCGCCGTCACCTCGGCGACCACGAAATTCCAGGTGCCGACGATCTGCTCTTTGAGACTCTTCGCCGGTTGCGCGGCGGCGGCGCCCGCCGACAGGGCAAGCGCGAGCAAGGCGGCGATGGTCCTCGGCTTCATGCTATCCTCTCCCGCTACTTCAGCGTAATCGCCAGCCCGCTGAGATCCACGTTGGCCATCAGCCCGACCTGCTGGCCGGACAATTCCAACACCGCGCCCTTCTGGTTGGTCAGCACGATCGCGCGCGCGCCGCCGCCGACCGCAAGCCCCGCGCCCGCCGCACCATAGACACCGGCGACATCCGACGGCCGGTTTATGTTGCTTACCCTGCCGCTCAGCACCGTCCTCGATCCGCCGAACACGAGGCCGTAGTCCAGCCCGCCGGCGGACAGCGGGTAGCTCCGCCCACGGAAATTCAGCGCTCCGCCCCCGCCCGAGCCGC
>JAQGKJ010000758.1 GCA_028290165.1 Bradyrhizobium sp.
TGCAGGCGGCGGATCGTTGCACTCTGGCGGGCGGAACAGGAATTAAACTCGCCCGCCAGAGTGCAGAACTTAGGCATGTCGTCAGATAGACGGCCGATGTCCGGATCGTTTTCAACAGTATCGGCACTTTTCGGACCTCGCGCGATGTTCGACTTGAGTCCGGAATGCGCACCAAAGCGGACGTCCGCCAACGCATCTGAATTTATGGGTTCACGGCCTAACTAACCGCTTATCGAGCCCCGCGCGAAAGCAGCTTGCGTGCGGACCGACAGATCAGTGCCTGGGCGGAGACTGCCTTGAGACCTCGGTGAGCGGCACGAGGTGGCGCGGCACGATGATGCGCTCGCCGGGCACCAGCGGGGTGCTGTCCGGCCCCTTGTTCATCTGGGTGAGGGACCAGAGCGGTACGTGGTGAGCCGCCGCGATCGTCTGCAGCGTGTCGCCCCGACGGGCGAAGACCGGCATGCCGCTGTCCCACAGCTCGATTCCGGCATCGGGGGGAACGACATAGCGAAGCGGCACGGTTTCGCTGTCGAGTTTTGCCGGCGTCGTCGCGAGCTGCAGGATCTTGGCGAGCACTTGCTGGTGGATGGTATCCATCTTCTCGATATTGATGTGCGAGACCTCATCTTGCTGAGAGAGATCGAAGCTGGCGTAGTGACCTTGAAACCCCTTTACCGCCTTGACGTCGCCACCACCCAAAACGCTCTTCGACAGGAAGATGTTGATGAAGCGCTCGACATTGAGCGGCACATCGTCGGTGGCGTGAGCCGGGTCGATCGAGACGATCAGGCTCACCGGAATGTTTTCGTCCTGCAGTATTTCGGCGAGCTTCACCGCACAAAGCCCGCCCATGGAATGCCCGATCAGGGTGATGGGAGCCGGCTCCTGCCGATACTCGCGAATAGCCTTCTCGGCGATCAGGCGGCAGATCGTGAATTCGTAGACGTTTGCGGTGACGCCGGCTTTTTCGAGCCGGTCCGTCATGCGGTCCATCCCGCGCGAGAAGAACGGGCCGAGGGCGCCACGGAAAAGATAGACGCGTCCGCGGGGCTCGGCCACGGGCTGCGTGGCGACCGGCGGAGCGTTTTCCTCGCTCGACGCCGCGATCGGGGCCGCCACTGCCGGCTCTAACCCGCCACCAGAGAGGCCGACAAAAAGCGTCGCTCCGATCAGGGCGATCGCAATTTGCAGATTGACCATGCGCGTCCTGCCCTCGAAATGCCGGCACGCGAATAATCTTAGGCGCTCGTGGATGAATCCCCCAGACAGACCTTTGCTCCCGGATTTCGCGAAATCTGTCACGGGCTGATCTGAGTGATTTTTTCAGCTCAGATGCAGCAGATGTCAGCACCCGCCGCGGAAGCTTACTATCCGCGACAGCCCCGCGCCTTGTGGCCGAGGAATGGGCAGGATTTAAGGCTCGTTTTGGCCCCGATGTGGCGCCTGCCCGGGATTTATCTGCTGGTGGATACCGGAGCGCCCGCCGCAGCCGCACGAGGCTTGATCGCGCTTGCCTGCGTTTGTGGCAGCGTTGAGGGGCGGCTGAAGGCCACGGCGTCGATGGCGCTGATCACCTTCTGCTGCATGATTTCGCTCTTGTCGATGGTGAGGTGGGCCACGCCCAGTCTGCCCACGTCGACGTTCTCCAACTCGCCATGGAGTTGCTTGGTCCTCGCGACAGGTTCGCCGTTTCCATTGGCAACGTAGAAGTTGATATAGCGCCCGACGCGTCCGGCGAGGCTGGTGCGGAAGACCGAATCCAGGCCGATCGCCAGCTTGACGGGAGCGCCTAGCTGATCCAGGCGTGCCACCATATCGGGCAGAATCGTCGCGCCGGAGGAGTGCCCGACCAGAACGATGTTCCTGGTCCGCCCGCTCCGGTATTCCGCCGCGGCTTCGTTCGCGAGCGATGACCACGAGAGGTAGTTGGCTACAGTGACATTGATGCCCTGCGCCTGAAGCTTCGCCGCGATGGTATCCAGGCCTAGCGAAAAGATATTGAGTACGCCGCGGAGAAGATAAACGTGAGTGCCAGGCGCAGAAGTTGCCGCGCTGGCGGTGCCGGCACCGATTGGAAGCAGCAGCAACAGGATTGCGATCGCCACTCCCTGCAGCGGACGCAACCATTGTCGACGTGGGGATTGAAGCCCCTCCCCAAATCCCGTGTAGCCGCCATGTGGCTTCATTGGCCCTCCTCGAAGACTTAACCGGTTGTTGCGGCGAACCGTAGTCCGGGCATGCTCGCACCTGCAACAGGGCGAGGTCGGGCCGCTTCTTTTTTATCGACGCTACGTGTCTCTACGGCAACACTTTTAAGATGGCAGCATTCATGTGCTCGCGTCCCAATGCCGCGAGCCACATATTTTCGCTTGTTTCACCTGCCGGCATGGAACCGTCCATCCACGGCTCTTTATCCGAATTATTTTGGCGACGAAGGGCAAGTCGATGGAAGTCAGCGGCATCGCGCCTATTTTCCTGACCGCGTCGGCCTTCGAACGCGCCTGCGAATTCTACCGCAAGCTGCTGCCGTTTGTTGGACTGAAGCCCGTAAGCTTGAAGCGCCCTTGATGTTTGCTCGTTTGAAAATTTGGGCTTACTCGCTGAGGCAGGAGGTTCATGCGATCTACCTCGCCGCCCGTGATCCCCGCGTGCCGTGGTACGCCAAGGCGCTTGCGATGGCCGTTGCGGCATATGCACTGTCGCCTATCGATCTGATCCCGGATTTCATTCCGGTGCTGGGCTATGTCGATGACCTTATCCTTGTGCCACTCGGCGTCCGGGCGACGATATCCCTGATTCCGGCAGAGGTATTGGCGGAGTACCGCGCCGTTGTTGCGAGCACGACCGAACGCCCCGTCAGCAAGGTGGCTGCTATCGCAATCGTCATGAGTTGGATTCTGTCCGGAGCTGCGCTGACGTGGGTTGCAATCCATCGGTGGGGCTGAGTTCAGGACAGGCGAGGGCCTGACTTCGCGCGCGCCAGCATTGAGAAATTGACCATTCCGCTTTGCCGAAAATGTGGCTGAATACGGATGGATCGCCTGACTGCCGCATCCGGCGCGGCTTGCCGCACCCCATTGCTTGCGGCATGATTGCGGCAACGGAACAAGGCCGCACATCAATGCGGCATGCCGACAGGGAGGCCTTTGATGAAACGGGTTTTTTCAGGCGTTATCGCCTCGGCCCTGGTGTTGGCCACGACCGCGGCGTTTGCGCAGAGCAAGCCTCCCCTGAAACTCGGCGGCATCCTCGATATGTCTGGGCTCTACGCTGACATCACGGGGGCAGGCAGCGAGACCGCCGCGAAGATGGCGGCGGAGGACTTTGGTGGCGAAGTACTTGGCCGCAAAATCGAGATCATCGCGGCCGATCATCTCAACAAGGCCGACCTTGCCGCCAACATCGCCCGCGACATGCTCGACAATCAGGGCGTCGAGATGATCTTTGACGTGGCGGCGTCCGCGACCGCGCTTGCCGCCGGCGAGATCGCGAAGGCGCGCAACAAGATCATCATGTTCAACGGGCCCGGATCGATCAGGCTCTCCAACGAGGCCTGCGGCCCCTATACCGTGCATTACGTGTTTGATACTTTCGCCCAGGCTAACGTCACCGGCCTTGCCACCGTCAAGCAGGGGCTCGACAGCTGGTTCTTCCTCACCGCCGACTACGCGTTCGGGCAGGATCTGGAAAAAGACACCACCAATGTGGTTTTGAAGAACGGCGGCAAGGTGCTCGGCGGCGTCCGGCACCCGCTCAACACCTCGGATTTCTCGTCATATCTATTGCAGGCCCAAAGCTCGAAAGCCAAGGTGGTCGGCCTCGCCAACGCCGGCGGCGACACCATCAACGCCATCAAGCAGGCGTCCGAATTCGGCCTGATGAAGGGCGGCCAGAAACTCTCGCCGCTGCTGGCTTTCGTGACCGATATCGACAGCGTCGGCCTCGAGACCACGCAGGGGCTGTTGCTCGCCGAAGCCTTTTATTGGGACTTGAATGACGATACCCGCGCGTTTTCAAAACGCTTCATGGAGCGCGTCAAGCGGGTTCCGACCTCGGCGCAGGCCGGGGTCTATTCCTCGGTCACGCATTATCTGAAAGCGGTGAAGGCCGCAGGCACCACCGATTCGGCCGCCGTGATGAAGATCATGAAGGATACTCCGATCAACGACATGTTCGCCAAGAACGGGAAGATTCGCGAGGACGGGCGCATGGTGCACGACATGTATCTGTTCGAGGTGAAAAAACCGTCGGAATCGAAAGGCCGCTGGGACGATTACAAGCTGCTCGCGACCATCCCCGGCAACGAGGCGTTCCAGTCGCTGGAATTGTCACGCTGTCCGCTGGTGAAGAAATAACTCTAGGGTCGTCATTGCGAGGAGCGTAGTGACGAAGCAATCTATCTTTCCTGAGGCGCAATGGATTGCTTCACTTCGCTCGCAATGACGGCTCTAAAGAACAACCAATAACAACAAAGGCCAACCTCATGAGCAACGACATCGTCCTGCAGAACTTCGACAAAGGCCTGCTCACCATCACCATGAACCGCCCGGACCGGCGCAATGCGCTCAATCCGGACATGACGCGGGGGCTGGTCGAGGCGGCGCGGCGTGCGGCGGAGGATCATGAGGTCCGCGCTGTTCTCCTGAAGGGCGCCGGCGGCACGTTCTGCGTCGGCGGCGATGTCAAATCGATGGCGGAAGGCCGCGCGCCGTTGCCGTTCGAAGCCAAAATGGCCAACCTCCGGCGCGGCATGGAAGTCTCGCGCATCCTGCACGAGATGCCGAAGCCCGTGGTGGCGCAGGTCGACGGCGCGGCCGCCGGCGCGGGCCTATCGATTGCGCTCGCCTGCGATCTGCGCGTGGCGTCAGCCTCCGTCAAGATCACCACCGCCTTCGCCAAGGTCGGCTTGTCGGGCGATTACGGCGGCACGTATTTTCTCACGCATCTGCTCGGCAGCGCAAGGGCGCGTGAGCTTTATCTGACCTCGCCGGTACTCACCGCGCAGGAAGCGCTCGCGCTCGGCATCGTGACGAAGGTCGTGCCCGACGCCGAGGTCGAGGCGGCCGCGCATGAACTCGCGATGTCGCTGGCGCAGGGCCCGTCGGTGACGCTCGGCTACATCAAGCGCAACATCAACAACGCCGAGCATCTGTCGCTGGAAGCCTGTTTCGATGCCGAGGCGATCCATCACTCGCGCTCCGGCGAGACCGCCGATCATAAGGAAGCGGCAAAGGCCTTCGTCGAAAAGCGCAAGCCTGTGTTTCAGGGGCACTAAGATGCCGGGCTATCTCAGGCTGCGGCAAATCTGCCTGGTGGCGTCGCATCTCGAACCCGTCGTCGGCGATATCGCTGCCATCATGGGGCTGAACGTCTGCTACCGCGACGGCAACGTCGCCAAATACGGCCTGGAGAACGCGCTGCTGCCGGTCGATACCATTTTGCTGGAAGTGGTGGCGCCGTTTCAGCCGGGCACCGCGGCGGGGCGCTTTCTGGAAAAGACCGGCGGCCGCGGCGGCTACATGGCGATCTTCTGCTGCGACGACCCCGATGGGCGCGGAAAACACGCCGAGAAGATCGGCGTGCGCATCGCCAACGTCATCGGACATTCGCCCTATCACGGTGTGCAACTGCATCCGCGCGATTGCCGCGCAGCCTTCATCGAGTTCAACCACACCGACGGCAGCGACGATATTTTGGGACCCTATCCGCCCGCAGGTCCCGACTGGCAGAAATCGATCGCTAAGGATGTGACGCTAGCCTTGACCGGCGTCGAGATGCAAAGCCCCGACCCGCAAGCGCTGGCCGAACACTGGGGACGGATCATCGAAATTCCCGTCACCCAAAATGCAGGCGGCGAGGCGAAGCTGAAGCTGCCCAATTGCAGTTTTACCTTCGTCAAGGGCGGAAGCGAGATCATGAGCGGGCTGACGTTCAAGGTCGCCGACATCGCCAAGGTGCGCGATGCCGCCAGGGCGAAGGGCTGCGCGGCGGCGGGGGATTCGTTTCTGCTCGGCGGCGTGACGTTCCGTCTTGCGGCGTGAGAATCATCTGACTCGAAATGCAGCCAATGGAATCGGCGGTTACGGCGAAAATTCGTCATGCTCGGGCTTGTCCCGGGCATCCACGTCTTGCTTCTCTCTTGCGAGACAAGGACGTGGATGGCCGGGCATAGGCGAGCGGAAGCGACGCCGTCCTTCGGACGGCTGTGCCCGGCCATGACGAAAAGCGAAGCGTGCGCTAAACAACAATAAAAAGGACCACCCACCGCATGCCGCATCCGCTCGACACTTTCTTCGTGCCCGACAGCATTGCACTGATCGGCGCCTCGCGCGACCTGGAGAAAATTCCGGGCCGGCTGCTGTCGATGCTGCGCAAGAACCAGTATCCGGGCCAGCTTTATCCGATCAATCCGAATTACGGCGATATCGACGGGCTGAAATGTTTTTCCTCGATCGCAGAGGTCGGCCAGCCGATCGATCTCGCCATCGTCATCATTCCCGCCCGCGCGGTGCTCGGCGCGCTCGAGCAATGCGCCGCCGCCGGCGTCAGGAACGCCGTGATCGTCTCCTCGGGATTTGCGGAGGAGGGCGGCGATAGTGCTGCGATGCAGGACGCCATCGCGGCGCTGGCGAAAAAGACCGGCATGCGGATTTCCGGTCCCAATGCGGAAGGGTTTTACAGCCAGGTCCAGCGCGTCGCCGCGACCTTCAGCCCGACCGTCGATATAAAGCCCGGTGAGCCGCAACTGGTCGCGAGCCGGCGGCGAATCGGCATCGTCGCGCAAAGCGGCGGCATCGGGTTTGCGATCTATCATCGCGCCAAGGCGTTGGGCGTGGCGCTCAGCTACGTCGTCAGCGCCGGCAACGAGTCTGATTTGGGTGCCGGCGAATTTTTCGAATATATGGTGCAGGATTCTTCGACCGATGTGATCCTGCTGTTCATCGAGGGCATCCGCGACGTCGACAAGTTCCTCGCCGCCGCCCGTCGCGCCGCGGAGGTCGGAAAGCCCGTCATCGTGACAAAGGTCGGCCGCTCTGGCGCCGGCGAGCGCGCGGCGGCTTCCCATACCGCCAGCATGGCTGGCTGGTCCGCGGCCTATGATGCGGTTTTTGCCAAGTATGGTTTTATCGTCTCCAACGATCTCGATGAGGCGGTGACCATTGCCGCGGCGCTGACCACCAACCCGATGCCGAAGGGCGATCGCGTGGCCGTACTCACGGTGTCGGGCGGCGCCGGCATCTGGGGCGCGGACACGGTTTCGATGCAGGGCCTGCAGGTGCCGGAACTGTCGGCGCCGATCCAGAACGAAATCAAGAAACTGCTGCCGTCCTATGGCGCGACGCGCAACCCGATCGATGTCACGGCGCAGGGCGTGCACTCCGGGGGCCTGCAGAAAAGCATCGATCTGCTTGATGTGTCGGACGAAGTCGACGCCATTCTGGTGGTGCTGTCGCTGTCGAGCGACACGCGGATGCCGTTCAAGCAGGCGGAACTGAAGCCCGTGACAGACGCGCAGAGAAAACCGATCGTGTTTTACTCGTACACGCTGCCGTCCACCTTCGCGCGAACGGAGCTCGCGCGGTCGGGTGTCGTGGTGCTGTCGGGCCTGACCCATGTCGGCGTCGCCATGCGGCAGATGGTTGCGCGCGCCAAATTCAAACTCGAGCCGCCGGTCGATGTCGCAGCGTCACCCTTGCGCGATATTTCGGCGCACCTGACATCGGCAACGCTTTCCGAAGCCGACAGCAAGGCGCTGCTGCGCGACGCCGGCATTGCCTTGCCGGACGAAGTGCTGGTGACCGAGAAAAGCGCGCTGGATGCCGCGATCGCCCGCGTGGGATTTCCGCTGGTCATGAAAATTCAATCGCGCGACATCCCGCACAAGAGCGAGGTCGGCGGCGTGCGCGTCAATATCGCGACCAAGGGCGAGGTGTTCTTTGCCTATGAGGCGCTGCTGCAAAACGCGCGTCGCCATCGCCCCGATGCGGATATCGAGGGCGTGCTGGTCGGTCCGATGGCGAAAAAGGGCGTCGAGATCATCATCGGCACCATGTGCGATGCGACTTTTGGGCCGATGATCATGGCCGGCTTTGGCGGCATCACCACGGAATTGTTCCGCGACGTGATCTATCGGCCCGCGCCGGTGAGTGCGATGGAAGCTGCCGCGATGCTGGCTGAGCTCAAGGCTGCGCCACTGCTCAATGGATTTCGCGGGGCGGCGAAAGCGGATATCGCAGCGCTGTCGCAATTGATCGCGCAGGTTTCAGTAGTCGCCGCGCAGCACGCCAAGGAGATTTCGGAAATCGAGATCAACCCGGTACTGGTGCATCCCGAAGGACACGGTGTGACGATCGTTGATGCGCTGGTGGTGCGGAAGTATTAGTTGTCGTCCCTGCTGCTTTCCCCTCTCCTCTTGTGGAAGAGGGTGGCACGACGCGAACGCAGTTCGCATCGTGACGGGTGAGGGGTCTGTCTCCGCGGAGAGAGACCCCTCATCCGCCCACGATACTTCGTATCGCGGGCACCTTCTCCCACAAGGGGAGAAGGAAGGAGGCGGAGAAGGGAAAACCTCACAGCCCCCTGAAATTTGCGACGCGGCGTTCGGCGGTAGCTTTGACGCCTTCCTTGAAATCTTCGGTGGCGCGCAGCTTGTTTTGCTCGACGAGTTCGTGGTTGGTCGCGGCCAGCACGCGGTCGGCGAGGCCGGCGCGCATGGTGGCGCGCGTCGAGATCAGGCCGAGCGGCGAGCATTCGGCGATCTCCTGCGCCAGCTTCATGGCGGCGGAACGGACCTGATCCTGCGGCACGCACTCATTGGCAAGGCCCATCCGCAAAGCCTCTTCGCCGGTCACGCGGCGGCTGGTGTAGAAAATCAATTCGGCGTTGTTCTTGCCCACCAGTTCAGGAAGCGTCGCTGTCAGCCCAAAACCCGGGTGAAAACCAAGCTTCGTAAAATTCGCGGCAAAGCGCGCCTCGGGGCAGGTGACCCGAAAATCGGCGGCTACCGCAAGGCCTAGACCGCCGCCGATGGCCGCACCATGGACGGCCGCGACGATCGGCTTCTTGTTGCGGAAAATCCGCACCGCCTGGACATAGAGATGGTTGATTGGCAGGTTCGACGCCTGGTCGGTCCTGGCGCGCTCCTCGGCCTCCTGCCGCGCCGGGTCGCCGAAATTGGCGCCGGCGCAGAAGGCTTTGCCCTGGGCGGCGAGCACCGATGCGCGGATCTCGATATCGCGATCGAATTCCTCCAGCGCATCCGCGATCTGGTTGATCAGCGAGACGTCGAAGAAGTTCAGTGGCGGTTTGCGGATCTCAATCAGGCCGACGTGGCCGTGCTTCTCGACGCCGATGTCCGTAAATTTGCTCATGTGTTTTTCTCCGATTGACTGAAGTATTGCTGCGTCGGAAGTGGGCTCCCTCTCCCACCCAACTCGGGTTTACCCGAGTTAGGCGTTTTAATTTGTCGAAGTCGGATACATCCGACTTCGATGGGAGAGGGCCGGGGCGAGGGGGTACGGTCTATCGAGGGACCATAACCCCTCACCCGATATTCTCACTTCGTTCGAATATCGACCTCTCCCAACGGGAGAGGTTAGAAGAGAGCGCGTCGCAGTTAGCGCAGGCCAAGCCCGCGCGCGATGATGCCGCGCAGCACCTCGGTGGTGCCGCCCTGAATGGTGAGTTTGGGCGCAGTCTTGATCGCGAATGACAGCTGGTTTTCCAGGGTTTCGTGATTCGACGCGTCGGCATCGACAAAGGCCGCGAGATCACGGACCCGGTGCGGCAATTGCTGCTCCCAGACCGTGCCGATGTCCTTGACGATGGAGGCTTCGACCACTGGTTCCTTGCCCGCCTGCAGCATGCCGGCGACCGAAACCGACATCCGGCGCATGGTGTGAAGCTGCGCGACCAGACGTCCGATGCCTTCGGCGCTGCGGGTATCCGGCTTCGACCCCACCGCGCGAACCAGTTCGGTCAGCACGTAGTAAGTTTCCAGAAAGCGTTCCGGCCCTGAGCGCTCGTAGGCGAGTTCGCTGGTTGCCTGCTTCCAGGCGCCGTCGATTTCGCCCAGCACATGATCGTCGGGCATGAAGGCGTCGGTGAACAACACCTCGTTGAATTAGAATTGGCCGGTGATCTGGCCGATCGGGTTGACCTTGATGCCCGGCGTTTTCATGTCGACCAGAAACTGGGTCATGCCGTGGCGGCGGTTTTCCTTGGTCGAGGGCGAGGTGCGGAAAATCGCGATCATGTAGTCGGCGATGTGCGCCGACGAGGTCCATATCTTGGTGCCGTTGATGAGCCAGCCGCCGTCCGTTTTCGTCGCCTTCGTCTTGGCTGCGAACAGAT
>JAQGKJ010000809.1 GCA_028290165.1 Bradyrhizobium sp.
AGGACCATCCGAATTCCGCGATCATCGGATTGATCTATCGAAGGCGAAGGGGAAATAGTAGTTACATGGTTGAACTCCGCAGCAACCGGTGGACGCCACAAGAGGATGACCTCTTTCGAAGAATGGCGGAAGCGAACGCCCGCCCAGAACTAATCGCGGCAAAACTGAATCGATCGGTTCACGCTATCAAGGCACGCGCCTACGCGATCGGGCTTCCGCTAAAATGGTTTAGGCTGAAGGCGAAGGGAAAATAGGGATTGCCACCTTTCAATTACTAATTCCCCGACTCAGCGGAAGGTGGTCTTCTGCCTTGGGGTAGGTCAAAGCGAGGATCCGCGATGACCCACAAAGTGATTACTTTGAAATTAGTCGTTCCGACGGTGTTAGCCCTCACGCTGGGGATCTCGATCGGCGCCGTCCATTTGACAGACAAACACCTCGTCCCCGCAGATCAGGGGGAAGCCAATCACTCCGTCGCCGGCAGCGGCACTGAGTTGCCAACCCCTGACGGGCGACTTTCGCGCGTTCATCTGTTGCTTTCCGGAATGAAGTGATCAGTGCAACTTCGAAAGCCAGATGGTTTGCTTTAACCCGCGGGGGTGCGTGGACCAATGACAGAACCCGAGGATACTTCTCGACCATGGACGCAGGCTGACGATGATAAGCTGCGAAAGTTGGCGCCCACGGGCCTCAGCTCAAGAGCGATCGGTATCCGGATGAACCGGACCGAAACTGCCGTCCGTTCACGTGCACGACAGCTGCAGGTAATTTTGAGAAAAATCGGGCTGAGGCAATTGCAGATGGGCTGAAAGCGAAGCCGAGATGACGAACCGGGGCTTTTTTCTTATTCCAAAAGCCAGCCTTCTGCGAAGGCCGCCGCTCTAAAACTTCTCCACGCTTGAATTTCGTACTCGTCTGATATGCAAGCATGGTTGATGGCCTGCCTTGCCGCCTGCCAATGTGGTTTGTTTTGATAGGAAAGTCGCATGTGCACCATGAACGAATAAGCGTCGTCGGCGCTCTTGATCCGATTGGCGCCGGACTCCGGTTTCAGTTTCATGGATCTAAAAGCCATTTTAGAAAATTATCAGGTTGCCGCTCTCCCCGCTAGGGTTGGATGCAGCACGAATCCATTGTTTGCGCGCATTGGCGTCATGAGGGCACTGAAGCGCCACGTCGAGCGCGTGTTCAATCCGGACCGCAAAGAGCATCATTGGGGACGGCGCAAGCTGGCGCGGGATCGATGATAGGAAAAACCCACCAGCGTGAACCGGCGCCCTCACCTCTCCTTGTCCGGATTGCGGGAGGAACTAACGCCGTTCCGCTGGGTTGGTGCTAATGGGCCCCTCCGGAGGATCGTGCATGCGCCTTACACTCGCTGCCATCTGCGTCGCGACCTGACCTCGATGGCATCGGCTCAGACCCAATCCGAACAAAAGCAACCGGCCGACTCTCAGCACAGCACTGGTCGCACCATGTTGCCTGACGACAATAAGGGGCAACTGCAGCCGCAGGGCTGGACCGGACCGATCACCACCGGCAGCGGCGGCACGCCGGCGGCGAGTCCTCAAGGGCAGTCTCCGCCCGGCATGCAGGCTGCGCCCGATGGTTCATCAAAGAGCATCGTTGATCCGAAGTAAGCGACGCAGAATGCCCTCGGCCGCGCTCAACTTTGCCTGCGTTGGTCTTGCAGGGGTGACATTGTCGTCGTGCACCGGCGGTCGAACCGCAGGCGAACATATCGCCGACGACATGCCGCATTGGATGGGAGGCCTGCCGGCCGATGCTCCGCCGCGCCGCGGTACGCCGGAATACGATGAGTTTATGGCAAAGCGCGCTCAGGAAGCGGCGAGGCCGAAGACCGATCAGCCTAAATAGGTTGCCCTCTCACCTCTCCCCGTCCGGATGATGCCGCCCCGAGCGTGGGCTGAAACGATTGCAGTTCGGGAACGAATTCCAGTCGCGCTTCATTGTTTCCATCGGAGGCGGGGATGCCCGACCGACAGCGCGAGATTTACCACAGCGAGAACGGCGACAAATGGTTCCTCTGTCGCGACGAGGATGGACGTGTTTTCGTCTTACACAAAGCCAACTTGTCTTCCGGCGGCGCGACGACCAAAATCGAGCTCGGAGACTTTCTCGGAATAGGCAAAGCCGGTCCCGAGTATCAAGCGCTCGCCCGGCTGATCGGCACTCTCGTTGATCTGCCGAAGACGAAATGAGCGAGGAATATGCTTGATCCTACGCCGGAGCTGCCGGACGATACGCCGATCAGCGACGTCGAATTTCCGGCGCGAATTCGCAACGTGTTGATGACCGCGGGCCTGAAGACCGTCGGCGAGGTGCGCGAAATCTCAGACGACACGTTGCTGAGCTTCCAAGAGCTTGGAAAAGGCTCGCTCGCCCATCTGCGGGAAACGCTAGGCCTGCCGTCGTGCGACGGGGTCAGGCCAGTGGGCAAAAAGCCCGCCTGATTTGCGACAACTGCCAAGCCCTCACGGGGCGGCTTTCGCCTGTCTATCGGCCCCTGTATCCCCCGCTCCCACCTGCCGCCGATGGCAAGACCACCGCCACGGTATAAGTCGTGATCAGGCACTCAGGGCGCGTTCACCGCTGGCATTGGTCCGGTAGGTTGTGGCACGAAATGAGGCTGCTGCCCTCGCGCCATCGCGAGTGCCACGACTGCGACAATTACGATTGCGAGCCCGCGCATTCCCCCAAAATAGGCCGATATTCATGTCGGCAATGTGATGCGCTTCACATGATGGAATCTCTCGTCTTCCGGATGCATCCCGGAGGTAAGACGAGCGCCCCTCTGGGCCTTTCGCTGCTTGCGCAGGGAATTGCGCCGCATAATTCTGGCCATCGCAACGCGGACCGCTTCCGCCCTTGTTGATTTTTTTGGGCGTGTCGTCTTCGGTTTGTCGCCGATCGTTGGCACGATCGGCCGCAGTTGAGTGGGCCTTATCGAGCCGTGCTCGACTGGCTGCACGTTCATGGGGCCGGTCGATGGTGACTTGCGCCGGGGCATTCATTGATAACTCATTGACGTCGGTTTTGTTTCGATCAACGCCGAAAGGCCCCGGCAGCGTGAGCTCATCGCATTACCGTTCCTCGTCAGGGTGACCCCAAAGATAGGACGTGATCTCGCGCGTCTCGGTCAGCTTGATCATGTGCACCGCCATAGCCCCGGCCCCCATCCGTAGCGGTATTGTTCTAGCGGTGCAGCTGCGGTTCAATGGCGCATGCCAGCGGTCATCCGCCAGAAGAAGATCACCTTCGCAGAGATGCGCGCCGCTGGCATTCGCGGTCTCCTGATCTATTGCTCGGACTACAAGTGCAGCCATTGGACAACGATCAGCGGCGACAGGTGGCCGGACGGTGTTCGGTTATTCGACATCGAACCGCAATTCACCTGCCAAGTTTGCGACCACAGAGGCGCTGATGTCCGCCCAAATCTCAACTGGAATGCCAGGAGACCTATCGGCAGCATGGGGTAATCGGATAATCGCGGATGCCTGATCGCCTGTTGCCACCGGACGCCGCCACTCTCTAGTTTACATTCCGTGGCTCCGGAATACCTTCTGGCAACTCTTGCTCAGCTTCGTGCGGTTTTGCTGCAGACATTGCTGAACCGCGCTGTCGTCGCCTAACTGCTTCCGGCAAAATCGCTGTGCGTCTCGCGTGCACGCCTGTTGCTCCTGCGGGGTGCCCATATGGCCCTGAGCTAATGACGATGACGCTCCGATCAGTAACGCGATAGCGGCGAGCATTAGTTGGCGCATCGATCATCTCCAATTTGTGTCTAGACCCAATCTCAGGATAAAGCGGCGACTGTTGCGCGGTTCCTCCGGTTCCGGTCTTATTTCCTTGGAGCGAGGAAGATGTCAAAGCGTACAGGCTGGGGCTGTGAATTTGACGACCCAATCGAGTTGCCGGACGGGCGAACGCTCGTCACGCTGCAGGACGCCGGCAAACACGTCACGAAACTGCCCAAGGTTGAACAAGAGGCCGCGGAGTGGCAGGCGGCAATGGAAGCCTTGATCCTAGCCGCGACCCTCGGAGGCCCGACGATGTTTGCGCGCATCGGTGTCATGAGGGCGTTGAACCGCCACGTCGAGCGCGTGTTCAACCCAAACCGCACAGACCACCATTGGGGACGTCGGAAGCTGGCGCGCGACCTCTGAAAATAAAAAGCCGCCATCGGTGTC
>JAQGKJ010000829.1 GCA_028290165.1 Bradyrhizobium sp.
GTCCCGAACGCAGTGCTCTACCGGGCTGAGCCACACTCCGACAAGAACGCGGCTTATAGCCTTGGGTTTCGCACACCGCAAGAAGCCGAATTGAGGACGCCGACCCCCATGAATGTGGGCCTGAAAACGCAGATTCTGACCGCGGGCGAGCCTGCCGTGGCCGCTGCCGCGCGCGCGCTCGCAGGCGGCGGGCTGGTGGCGTTCCCGACCGAGACCGTCTACGGCCTTGGCGCCGATGCCGCCAATCCGGCCGCAATTGCGCGACTCTACGAGGCCAAGGGCCGGCCCGCGTTCAATCCGCTGATCGCCCATGTCAGGGATCTGCCGGCTGCCGAGAAAATTGCCCGCTTCGACGCAACCGCGATTGCGCTTGCCAAAGCGTTCTGGCCGGGGCCGTTGACGCTGGTGCTGCCGAAGACAACAGACTGTCCAGTCGCCGAACTCGCCACCGCCGGTCTCGATACTATCGCGCTCCGCCTGCCCGCCCACCCCGTGGCGCGGGAAATTTTGCGCGCGTTCGGCGGCCCGGTGGTGGCGCCGTCGGCGAATTTGTCGGGTCATGTCTCGCCGACCACCGCCGCGCATGTGCAAAGCGACCTGGCGGGACGGATCGATCTGATCGTCGACGGCGGGCCCGTCGAAGTCGGCGTCGAATCCACCATCGTCGGGTGCTTCGATGCCCCGATGCTGCTGCGTCCCGGCGGGGTGCCGCGCGGCGAGATCGAACGCGTGCTCGG
The DNA here is from genome assembly GCA_028290165.1 of Bradyrhizobium sp. The sequence continues at coordinate 738 of JAQGKJ010000829.1, forward strand.
ACGCACCCTGGTGCTGCCGCCTGACGACACCGACGACGATAGCGGCCAGCCGCTGGCGCCCGGCATGCTGGCCTCGCATTACGCGCCGCGCACGAAGGTCAGGTTCAATGCCGCCCGGATCGAGGCGGGCGAGGTGCTGCTGGCGTTCGGTTCAGCCACGTTGCCCGGAGTGGATGCGGCAACCATAGTGATGAATTTGTCCGCGCATGCCGATCTCACGGAGGCCGCCGCCAACCTTTTCGGCTATCTTCGCATTCTCGACGCCAAGGGCGCGCGCGCCATCGCGGTGATGCCGGTGCCGCAGCACGGGCTCGGCGAAGCGATCAACGACCGGCTGCGCCGCGCTTCGGTCGGGCGGGACTGAGTAAACGCAAGAGACCAGGATGAATATCGTAAAGCCCGCCAGCCCGCCGCTCTCGCCCGAATTGATCGCGCGGTTCCGCAAGATCGTCGGCGACAAATATGCAGTCACCGATGCGGCCGACATCGCGCCTTATGTCACCGAAGAGCGCGACCTGTTTCACGGACACTCCCCGCTGGTCTTGCGGCCAGGCTCGACCGCGGAAGTCGCCGCTATCTGCAAGCTCGCCTCTGAACACCGCATCGCACTTGTGCCGCAGGGCGGCAATACCGGCCTGGTCGGCGGACAGACACCGCATCACGGCGAAGTCGTGGTCTCGATGCGGCGGATGGACAAGATCCGCGACATCGATACCGCCTCCAATACGATGACCTGCGAGGCCGGCGTGATCTTGCAGGTCGCCCAGCAGCGCGCTTCCGAAGTGGACCGGCTGTTCCCGCTGTCGCTCGGCGCCGAGGGAAGCTGCACCATCGGCGGCAATCTCTCCACCAATGCCGGCGGCACCACGGCGCTGGCCTATGGCGTGGCGCGCGAGATGGCGCTCGGGGCGGAAGTGGTGCTGGCCGACGGGCGCATCTTGAACACGCTGTCGAAGCTGAAGAAGGACAACACCGGCTACGATCTGCGCAACCTCTTCATCGGCGCCGAGGGCACGCTCGGCGTCATCACCGCGGCAACCCTAAGACTGTTTCCAAAGCCGCGCGCGGTGGAAACTGCCTTTGTCGGCCTGAAGTCGCCGGCGCAGGCGCTAAAATTGCTGTCGATCTCGCAGAAAGAGGCCGCAGGGACGTTGACCAGTTTCGAGCTGCTGTCCGATATTGCGGTCGATTTCAGCGTGCGTCACGGCATCGACGTCCGCGATCCCCTCGCCGGCAAGCATCCCTGGTACGTGCTGATGGAGCTGTCGTCGCCGCGCGACGACGCCCGCGCCACGCTGGAATCGATCCTGGCGCAGGGGCTCGACGAGGGCATCGTCGACGATGCGGTGATCGCTGCGAATTTGAGCCAGCGCTCGGCGTTCTGGAAAATGCGCGACGAAATGTCGGCGGCGCAGAAGCCGGAAGGCGGCTCGATCAAGCACGACATCTCGGTGCCGGTGGTCGCGGTGCCCGATTTCATCGAACAAGCCAACGCGGCCGTGGTGAAACTGATTCCGGGCGCCCGGCCGGTGCCGTTCGGTCATCTCGGCGACGGCAATATCCATTACAATGTCAGCGAACCCGTCGGCGCCAACACCGCGGATTTCATGAACCGCTGGCACGAGGTTAACGCTGTCGTGTTCAACATCGTGCTGCGGATGGGCGGATCGATCTCCGCCGAGCACGGCATCGGCGTGCTCAAGCGCGATGAATTGCCGGAGGTAAAGGACAAGGTGGCGATCGAGTTGATGCGCTCGATCAAGGCGATGCTCGATCCGCTTGGCATCATGAACCCCGGTAAGGTGCTGTGAATTCCAACACCGCCAGTCACGCCCTGACCATCAGGGCCATCGAAGACGGCGATATCACCGAGGTGATCGCACTGTGGCAGCGTTGCGGGTCGACGCGCCCATGGAACGATCCCGCCGGCGATATTGCGCTGGCGCGCAAGGGAACCAACGCAACGGTGTTGCTGGGTCGGAATGACGGCGCGATCGTCGCCTCGGTGCTGGTCGGCCATGACGGCCATCGCGGCTGGGTCTATTACGTTACCGTTGATCCCGATCATCGTTTCAAGGGCTATGGTCGTGAGATCATGACATCAGCGGAAAACTGGCTTCGCGCGCGCGGCATTGAAAAGCTGCAGCTCATGGTCCGGAGTGACAACGCCAAGGTCCACGCCTTCTACGAACAGCTCGGCTATTTCGAACAGGAACGCGTGGTGTTTGCCAAATGGCTCGACGGCCGCGAGCCGACACCGTAACCGAAGAATCATTGGGCACGACATGACCGTCTCCGACCGCATCCGCATCAAAGATATCCGCCTGCTCTCCAAGAATCATTACACGCTGAAGACCACGACATTCGAGTGGCGGCGCGCCAACGGCGAGTGGCAGACGCAACACCGCGAAACCTACGATCGCGGCAACGGCGCCACGCTGTTGCCCTACAATCTGGCGCAGCGCACCGTGGTCCTGGTGCGGCAGTTTCGCTATCCGGCCTATGTCAACGGCTACGACGACCTCCTGATCGAGGCCGCGGCAGGCCTGTTGGATAATGCGTCTCCGGAAGTGCGGATTCGCGCCGAGGCGGAAGAGGAAACCGGCTACCGGCTCGGCGAAATCCGAAAAGTGTTTGAAGCCTTCATGAGCCCGGGCTCTGTCACCGAAAAGCTGCACTTCTTTGCCATATGAACCAGCCATGCGGGTCGGAAGCGGCGGCGGCAATCCCGACGAAGGCGAGGACATCGAGGTACTGGAATTATCGGTCGATGAGGCATTGGCCATGATCGGCGATCGCCGCATCGTCGACGCCAAGACCATCATACTCTTGCAATACGCAGCGCTGAATATCTTCAGGTAACATTGACACCCCGCTGGGCTGCAGCCAGATTGCACAAAATGCGCATCGCTCTCATCCACGCCCTGAAACATTCGATTGTACCGATCGAAGTCTCGTTCGCCCGGCTTTGGCCGGACGCAAGTTTGATGAATTTGCTCGACGACAGCCTGTCGGCCGACGTGGCACGCGATGGCCGCCTCACCGCCGCGATGACCGATCGTTTTCTGTCGCTTGGACGTTACGCGGCCTCTACCGGCGCCGACGCGATCCTCTTCACCTGCTCGGCCTTCGGCCCCTGCATCGAGGCGGTGGCGCGCGAGCACGCGCCGATGCCGGTGCTCAAGCCCAGTGAAGCGATGATCGAACAGGCCGCCGCGCGCGGCCACCGGATCGGCTTGCTCTCGACCTTCCCACCGACACTGGCGTCGATGCCGCGGGAATTTCCCTCCTCCGTCCAGATCGTCCCGAAGCTGGCGGCAGGCGCACTTGCGGCACTGGATCGCGGTGAGCGCGCGGAACACAATCGCCTGGTCGCTGAAGCATCGCGGGATTTGCGCGACTGCGATCTGATTGCGCTCGCGCAGTACAGCATGGCGCCGGCGGCATCGCTGGTCGCCGAGGCGTCGGGCCGGCCGGTCCTTACGACGCCGGATAGCGCCGTACTGAAGCTGAAGGAATTGCTCGCGGTCGTTGGTTGACCTGGGAGCCGTGCGGCCACCCTACACTCAGAACAGGCTTCCCTGCCCGTCATCGGATGCGGCCGGCGCGGGCTTTCGCGGTGCAGCCTTCTTTGCCGGCTTCGGCTCTTCCGCGGCGATCTCCTCCACCGTGATCGGCAGGATCAGTTGCGCATCGTCGTTGGCGGTACGATTGACCCTTGTGGAGACCTCATGCCAGATGAACTCGCCTTCGCCAGGCGGCGTCAGCAGCGCCATCGCCGTCTCCACATCGTGCGCGCGGCAATCGAGCCAGCAATCGAAATCCTCTGGCGCAATCGTCACAGGGACGCGGGGATGCAGCACCGCAAGATCGGCGCTGGCGGGCGCCGTGACGATGGCGACCGTATCGAGTTCCTCGCCGTTCGGACCGATCCAGGTTTCCGCTAACCCCGCCAGTCCAATCGGCTGTCCATCGCGGCGATGGATGAAATGAGGCCGCTTGCGCGTCCCGGAAGCCTGCCACTCGTAATAGCCCTCCGCCGGGATCAGGCAGCGCCGCCGCCGCATCGCGTTCTTGAAGGCCGGTCTATCGCGTACTGTATCGGCGCGGGCATTGATCAGCAGCGCGAATTTACGGGGGTCCTTGACCCAGGCGGGTAACAGGCCCCAGCGCATCAGCCGGAAATGCCTGACGCCGTTTTCGACGATCACCACGGGTATGGGCTGTGTCGGCGCAATATTATGCCTGGGCGGAAAATTGGGCTGCTCGATATAGCCAAAAATCTGCCGCAAGGCCGCCGGGGGCGAGGTGATTACGAAGCGTCCGCACATTCTGTCGTCCAGATAGTCATCCGTTCAGCACCTTTTAACCCCGAGCGTTAAGAGTGGGATTGATGACATCAAAGGCCACCAATCCCGCAATCCCCGATCGCCTGGCACCCGGCAAGGTTGGCGGCAACGACTGGGCACGGGCTGCCGAATTGCGGGCCGCCAATATCAATCCCCGCACCGGACTTGCCACCGACTATCTGAATCATTTCAACGAAGCCATCATGCTGCTCGAGATGATCCCGGATATGCCAGAATGCGCCGAAGATTTCCTTGGCTGGCACCCGCTGTCCTATCGCGAGCATTTCACGGCGTCGAATTTCAAGGCGCGCGAGCTCGCGATCTCGGCCTATGATTCCGCCGATGCCATCATCCGCGCCGAATTCGACAATATCACAAGCGCCATGACCTCTATACTGACAGCGGTCGGCGCGGCCATGCGCGAAGCCAAGCAGGACAAGACCCGCGCCACGCTGGCCGAACAGGCCACCGGCTGGGTCAAGCCGCTCGTTGCGCTGGCCGGCGGCGTCATCAATGGCGGCGCCGAGGCCGATGTCGACTACATCATGGCGCATTGACCGCCATGGCGTCTGCGGGCCAGCCAATGCATCCCCAGCTTGCCGTCAGCGCGGCGATTTTTCGCGACGGCAAGGTCCTGCTGGTGCGGCGCGCGAGGTCGCCTGCCAAGGGGCTCTATTCGCTGCCGGGCGGCCGGGTCGAATTCGGCGAAACGCTACATGAAGCGCTGCATCGCGAAGTCGATGAGGAAACAGCGCTGAAAGTCGAAATCATCGGCCTTGCAGGATGGCGCGAGGTAGTACCGGGAACCTCGGGCGGCGGGCATTATCTGATCATGTCGTTCGCGGCGCGCTGGATCGCCGGTGAGCCGGTCCTGAACGAGGAACTCGACGATTTCAGGTGGCTTGAGCCCGAGGCATTGGGCGATCTCAAGCTCACCGGCGGCCTTGAGGAGGTGATCAGGTCGGCCGGGGGCCTGCTCCGGTACTGATTCCGCGCCGCGTATCGGGGCCCGCGCCTTGCTTCCAGCGCGCCGAAAAGGCA